>DATMUM010000160.1:0-14195 GCA_035564175.1 Mobilitalea sp. | reverse complement strand
AAACTCGTATCCATATCCAAGATTATCCTCTGCCGTCGCGTTATAATAATTTGGATCAACCGTTTTTGTAATGTTACCGGTCTCATCATATTGGTATGCTCCGGTGGCAAGATTCGGATCGGTTTCGCGGATCATCTGGTCCATGCCGTCATAGGCATAGGTATAGCCTTTTCCGTCATCCTCGCTCTCGATATATTGCTCCGGATTGATACTCTTAATCAAATTACCTCTCGCATCATATTTCATCCGGGTTATGTTACCGGTAGGGTCAGTAATCTTTTCTATCTTGTCTTTTTCATTGTATGTAAAGGTTGTTGTTCCATCGGCAGTGGTGATGGATATTCTTCTGCCCAGCGAATCATATCCGTACTTTGTAACATTGCCCTCCGGATCAATGGCTTTGATGGGCTGGTTTTCGGTTCCATACTCGAAGGTCGTTACATTGCCCTCAGCATCGGTAACGCTGAGAAGCCTTCCTCTGGAGTCATAGGTGTTCCCTACCACAGCATAGTTTTGGCTGTCGATTTTGGTTGTAAGCTGCAACAGGTTACCTTTTGCATCGTAGGAAAGTGTGGTTTCACCGCCGCTCCTTGCGTATACCCCTGTAAGATTATCCTCCCCATCATAGGATAAGAAGACATCATGATTTAAGGGATCGGTCACGGAGATTCTGTTTCCCCGTAAGTCGTAGTTATACTGTGTTATGTGCCCGTTCTGGTCTCTGATGCTTGTCCTGTTTCCAAAGCTGTCATAGGTGTATTCCTTATAGGATCCGTCATAATAGTTTTCCCTTGTGATAGAAAGCATATCATCATACCGATACCTTGTTATGATTCCGGAAGTTACAAGTACATAGCTGTTTTCCTTGTTCGCCTCATCATAATAATACCTGGTTTCATTGCCGGACTCATCAAACTGTCGAATGACTCTATTATTCGCATCATATTCATTGGTAATGAATTTCTTATTGTTCTCATCTGTAATAGCGGTAATACCATGAGTATCATACTGGTATTTTATGATGCCGCCTCCGGTCCCCTTTACCTGAACCAGATTACCGGCTGTATCGTACATATACTCTACAGTTCTACCAATGGGATCAGTGATTTTACTTATCTTCCCACCTGTATAGGTAAATAAAAGTTTTTTACCGCTGGCTCCGGTTACCTGTGTAATTTGACCGGAAGTATTATACTGTATGCTTATGGTGTTGTTATTTCTATCAGTAATCGAAGCAAGCCTGCCGTTACTATTGTATCGGTATGTTGACTTGCTTTGCAGCTTTAAAGAGTACGTTCCATCCATATTCCCGGTGAGTGTGTCATATACCATATCCGGTGCAATGTATTGTCCATCGGAATACTCATATATTAATGTATGACCATCCGGATAAGTTACCGTTGCATTCCCAGACACACTGTCAATGGAAACAAAGCTGTCATAATTAGTTCTCCAGGCGGTACCCATCATGCTGTTCCTGGTATCCAGTGAATTATAATACCGGACAATTTCAAGTGCATTATCTCCGATATCAGGTATATGAAGGTCATTATCTGAAGAATAGTAGTTTCCTGTTACTATATTTACAGGTTCACCAACACATTCCTGGTTTTTGGGTGAAGCACCATAGCTTGCCTGCTGTTTTTCCTGGTCAGCAATCGGGTTATATGGTATCGGTGTTGGGGTTGGGGTCGGTGTTGAAGTTGGAGTTGCTGTTGGTGTCGGTGTTGGTGTTGCTGTCGGGGTAACTGTTGGTGTAGGGGTAGCTGTTGGCGTCGGTGCTGCTGTTGGTGTTGGATTGCTTTGTTCACTACCAATAATTAATTTGATATATGGAAAGTATTCAGTACCATTATACAATAATAATTCCGAAACACTTTCTTCCCCGTAATCATTCCATATTACATGCTCTTGCTGTGCAGATGGCGGCAGGATAAAATCAGTGACGCTAATATTCTCACATGCGGCATAAGCATCTACCAATCCCCATCCATATACATCTGTATCACCAAGAGATGTGGAATTTTTATATATAACCGCCTTAAGCTGTTCAATACTTAAGTTATTGTCTAAACACCAAGTAAGAGCTGCTGCTCCTGCCACATGCTGTACGGCGGCGGAGGTTCCACTAACCGTTATGGAAGCCCCATCTCGGCTTACTGTTTGAATATCAACTCCCGGAGCAACCAAATCCATCTGTACTCCGGTGTTTGTAAATTTCGCAATTTTGTTATATTTGTCTGTAGCACCTACGCAAACTACATCTGGATAGTTTGCCGGGTATAGAATATTGGTGCTTCCGTCATTACCCGAGGCAGCGACGATCAGAATATCGTTATAGGTTGCTTCCCGTATGGCTTCATATAAAATATCAGAATATTGTGTACCACCAAAGCTCATGGTGATAATGTCAATATCATTCTCGATAGCCCATTCAATTCCCTGGATGATGTTGCTGTAATAACCTTTTCCATTCTTATCTAGGACTTTTACGGAATACAGTTCAATCTTAGGTGCAACTCCTACCAGACCCTGATTATTCAAGGTTGAGGCCAGAATTCCCGCCATAGCTGTACCATGACCATTATCATCATCAAAGCTCTTAACTCCGTCGATAAAGGATATTCCGCCTGAGACAACGAGATCCTTATTATTTAAATCAATTCCTGTATCAAATACAGCAACCTTGATTCCTTCTCCGAATACATTGCTTTTGTGAACACTGTCAGCATTCACGGCCTCGATATTCCAGGTAATACGGTCATCCAGCTTTTTAATTTCAGAGTCCTCTTCGATATACTGAATGCTGCTATCATTATAAAGCTTATTTAAATTAGCTTTATCAAACTCAGCAACGAAAAGCTCCTTATCCTTTAGTTTTTTTAAATTTTTTGAATTATTATTTTTTAATTTCTTTTCTGTGTTCTGAGTACCATGCTTATACTGTACCAGTATCCTTTTCGTGGTTCCACCCTTGGCGCTCGCCGCAAAAGCCACATCCTGAAAGGAAGGCAGTATTATTGATATGATTAATAATATGGATATAATTTTACTTGCTATCTTTTTTATTTTCATTTGCTTTTCCATTGTCATTTCCTCCTGTAGTATCCTTAACATTAATGTTGCCGCCATCTTGTTCCAGATTGATGATTTCAAGGATAGGAGTGGCTGAGGTATCGGTTCCAGACCATATACGTAAAGTTATATAGTCATTATTAGAATTATCTATACATGATACTCGATAGGTATAGGTTCCATCCGTTCCCTGAAACTGTGCAGTATTGCCTTCAAGGACCAGCCATTCAATATTGCCGTCATTGATATTAATTCCTGCTTCTTCAAAGAATAGCTTGAATCTTCCATCTGCTCCCACAGTTTTATATTTTACATTAAAGTTACAGGTAACTTTTACAAGCTCTCCGGTAGAAGGGTCTGGCAGGAGCAGCCATCCGCCACAGGATACGTCGCTTTTACCGTCCTGATATACAGGAATAGTAATGTAAGCTGTACCAGGAGTATAATAACCATCATCCAATAGCTTTATATAGACCGTGTAGACTCCCATTTCATAATTCCGCTCAAATGAAATCACTCCGTTTGTTTCGCAGTTGGTAATAAAGCTTTCCTGAAGGGTTGTAGAGCCATCCATATTATATTTCATTATTTCAACGCTAAATCTTGCAAGGCTTAAATCCCCCGGATTACTGTCGTTTTCCTGACTCATCAAAGCCGAGACAGTAAAAATTCCCGGGTATAGCACTTCATAGCTTCCTGTATAGACTAAACTGTTCTTCTCCGTGAGAACAGTAAGGCTTGAATGACTTTGTGATGCGCTGTAATACTCCGAGTCATCCGGTTGATAAATTGCGTCCACAGTATAGGTTCCTGCAGTGAAAGAAGTAATACCATTCAGTGTAATGTTGCCCTGTGAATCAGAATAAAATGTTCCCATATCTGTTCCGTTAAGCTTCACAGAGATAGCAGCACCGGATACCGCTTGACTACCTGCAGTCAGCGTAGCATTAATCGTATATAAATCGCTATATTCCACCTGGGGAATATCAAGTGTTAAAGTTGTACTTTCATGAATTATGAAAGATATGGATTTTGTTGCGATATTGCCAGCGTAATCTTCTGCAAAGGCAGTTATTGTATGCGTTCCCCGTTCTGTGATCGGCGTTCCGGGCACATAATCCTTTCCATCAAGCTGTAGGGTTCCGGCTTTTAACCCGGATACGGTATCATAAATAGGTATTATGGGTGTTACCGTATCCGTATAGTCCACTCCTTCTGTTATTCCTGAGCATTCAATGATTGGAGCGGTTTTATCAATATTATAGGGGCCATAGGTTACGGTTTTTACATTACCTGCCCAGTCTTCTGCTATCAGGTGTAAGTACCAGGCACCTTCATTCGACTGTAGAATACTGCCCGATGTATACGGGGTGTATTCAGAAGGTACTGACTGATCAAGGCTCCACTGATGGCCAACATACTTAAGCTGTGATCCGCCTTCATCTGTAAATGCCGGTGTGACGGAAACATCTGTGCTTCCCCAAGCTTCTCTTTTAACATTATCGGCGGATATTGCCGGAACCGTTTTATCTATTTTATATGGTCCGAATACAGCTTCGCTTTCATTACCTGCAGCATCAATAGCTTTGGTATGAAGATACCAAATACCTTCCGTTGTCTGAATTAGTTCTCCCTGATTATATTCATCCCAAACCGCAGGCTGTCCCGTTGCATTCGTCCATTGATACCAGGTCTGTAATATTCCCGACCCGTTCCCATCATTATATTTGGGTATGACCTTAAGCTCTGTATTTTGCCAGTCCGGGCTTTGATTATCTACAGTCAATGTAGGAGGGTTATAATCAATTTTTACAATTTCTTCTTTTTCTTTGATATATCCATAACCATCGTTAGCCGTTATTGTAAGACTGTGTTGACCAATTGCCTGAATGGAAAAAGGCTGTGTATAATGATACTGTGTACCGTCAATTGTATAGAAGATTTCACTGGCATCCGTATCAGTAACCTCAACTGTAACTGTAGAAATATACCAGTCATTTTTCCCTTTCACGCCAGTAAATTTAATACCCAGAGGATTTGGCACAACATTTATTTCTTTTGTTATTGATGAGGTTGTTGTCTTTATCATATTTCCCTGTGAGTTTACTAATTTTATATTATTAACTTCCACCGTGGTCCTGCCTATTCGTAAGGCTTTAAACGGTAGACGGATGAGATCAAAATTTCCACTCACACCCTGTACTTTACCTTTTCTTGAATATATAATATTTACCACTCCGGTTTTTAAATCCGCCTCGACCTTGTCATATCCGTTCTGATTAAATTCCCAGATCAAATTTTTAATAGCAGCTTGATCCAGTTCAAGAATCTTAGGATCATACCGTACTTCCATACGCATTGTATACAAGTCATTTAGATTTGATCCGCTAAGCACCAGATTTACATTTTGTGTTCTGAAGACCTCATCCTTATCCGCAGAAACTTCCAGTAATGCACCGGTTTGATAGTCTTCCGCGTAAGCATTAACAGTAGTAAAAGCTAATACCATAAAGATAGCAGTAATTATGATGTTAGTAATAGTGATTCCTTTTTTCATCTTTTTTCCCTTCCTCTTATGTGTGCTACTTTTAGCTTAGTCATCGCCGCTATGTCCTTATTTTGAAACAAAAAAAGCCTGCACCGATTAAATAGCCGATGCAGGCATAAAAATACCCTTAAATATCATTCGGTAACCCGGCTATCATACCTTCTCAGGCTTAGACCCGTGGCTTTGCGTCCGATGCTTTCACAACGTTTGCCTTTATCGATGTTTCATTGTAATAATTTATATATAATTAGAACAATAGGACTAATTATATTGTTTTTTTACGTATTATGTCAATATTTATTTAAATTTTGGTAATTATCTTTTCTTGATTCATTTTTCTCAGTATCTGTTTTATGAAATATTTTTTGGGATAAAGCTTGTAAATAAGGATCACATCTCTGTTATATTTTAATAACTGATATAGTATCAGTTACTAGATGTCAAAGCAAAAATAATTAGATGTAAAGTCAGAATGCTTCCAATTCCTCCCCTTGAAAACCCCTGCCATACTTTTAAGCCTGTCAAATGGCGTCATATGGTATCGATGAAATGCAGGATTGAATCTGCTCCTTTCCCATGCTATAATAAACATACGTTTGTGGTCGGATTGACCTCAAAAGATTACATAGGACAGGCAGGTAACGTTATAATGAGTATATATGACACTTTAAATCCCGAACAGAAACGTGCGGTTCTCCATGATAAAGGCCCTCTGCTAATTCTCGCAGGTGCCGGATCAGGCAAAACAAGGGTACTGACCCACCGCATCGCATATCTGATTGAGGAAAGGGGCGTTAATCCCTGGAATATTCTTGCTATCACCTTCACGAACAAGGCAGCGAAGGAAATGAGGGAACGTGTGGACAAGATTGTCGGCTTCGGTTCCGAGGATATCTGGGTAAGTACCTTCCATTCCACCTGCGTTCGAATCTTAAGACGTTATGCTGATACCATCGGTTATACCAGAAGCTTTACGATATATGATTCGGATGATTCCAAGACTCTGATGCGTGAGGTTTGTAAATATTTGAACATCGATACTAAGAAAACCAATGAACGCAGTATCTTATCCGTGATTTCCAAAGCGAAGGATGAGATGATTACACCGGAGGAATTTACTAAAAATGCTCATGGTGATTATACACAGAATAAATATGCACAGGCTTATACCGAATATCAGAAGAGGCTCAAAGCAAGCAATGCCATGGATTTTGATGACTTAATTTTTAAAACGGTAGAACTGTTCCAGACAAATCAGGATGCCCTGGAATATTATCAGAACCGTTTCCGCTATATTATGGTTGACGAGTATCAGGATACCAATACCGCTCAGTTTCGTTTCATTCACCTTCTGGCCTCAGGCTTCAATTTGTATGGTGAGCGCGAATTTAACCTCTGCGTCGTAGGTGATGATGATCAGTCGATCTACAAATTCCGCGGTGCGAATATATATAACATTCTGAATTTCGAACAGGCTTTTCAGAAAACAAATGTGATTAAACTGGAGCAGAATTACCGCTCCACGAAAAGTATCCTGAATGCTGCGAATGAGGTAATCTGCAACAATCAGGGTCGTAAGGACAAGTCCTTATGGACGGAGAATGAAGAAGGCGAGCCGGTACACTTTACCCAGTTTGAAACTGATTTTGAAGAAGCGGATGCTATCACCTCAGAGATCAAACAGTCCGTTGAGAACGGGGATGCTACTTACAAGGACTTTGCAATCCTCTACCGAACCAATGCCCAATCTCGTTTGTTCGAAGAGAAATTGGTATTAAAGAACATTCCATATAAAATGATCGGCGGTGTTAACTTCTATGACCGTAAAGAAATTAAGGATATTCTCGCCTACTTAAAAACCATCAACAACGGCCTGGACAGTCTGGCTGTGAAGCGTATTATCAATGTCCCGAGACGCGGAATCGGCCTTACGACCGTGGATCGTGTCAATGATTATGCGGTGGAACATGATCTGAGCTTTTATGATGCGCTCACCCGGGCTCAGTACATTCCAGGTCTAGAACGAACTGCCTCCAAGCTTACTCCCTTCATCAGCCTGATTGAAGGACTGAAATCAAGGGTTAACCAGGAAGGCTTTTCGCTTCGTGAATTAATCGATGATATCCTGGATGCTACCGGCTATTTAAGAGAGCTTGAAGAAGAGGGTGCTGAGGAAGCTCAGGACAGAATCAGTAACATCAACGAGCTGGTGAATAAGATGGTTGCGTATGAAGAAAATACCCTTGATCAACCGACCTTAAGCGGTTTCTTGGAAGAGGTTGCTTTAGTATCCGATATTGATAATCTCGATGAGGATAATGAAAAGGTAGTATTAATGACCCTGCACAGCGCAAAGGGCTTAGAGTTTCCTTATGTATATCTCTGCGGCATAGAGGAAGGCATCTTCCCAAGCTATATGTCAATTAATGCAGAGAATCCGAAGGAAGAGATTGAGGAAGAACGTCGTCTCTGCTATGTCGGTATCACCAGAGCAATGAAGCAGTTATCCTTATCCGCTGCCAGACAGCGAATGCTGCGCGGTGAAACCCAGTACAACAAGCCCTCCCGTTTTATCCACGAGATACCCCGGTATCTGCTTAAGATGTCCACAGGCTCACGTAAAAACCAGTCCTCCTTTAAGGATAACAATATCTCAGCCGGAAGGAAATTCCGCTTTGGTGATGACACTGAATTTAATGACAGCGTATTCGACAAACCGGAAAAGGGTACTTATAAGCAATCCCAGGCAGATTACAAACCATTTATCACTCCGGTTGCCAAGCAGTTTGAAGGCAATCAGATGGGAACCCTGAACTATGGTGTCGGTGATACGGTAAGACATATCAAGTTCGGAGTCGGGATTGTCACCGATATTACAAAAGGCGGTAAAGATTATGAGGTAACGGTTGATTTCCCTAATTTCGGCATCAAAAAATTATTATCTTCCTTTGCAAATTTAACAAAAATAGATTAAAAGTGAATAATTTGAATGTTTATTTGAGATATTATAGTAAAGATGATTGTTCTGTTTATCGACTTTGTGTGAATATAAGTCAGGTAATATGAATAGTTACTAGCAAATCAGCATTTATTGTGGTATACTATAAGTGGCAGATGAACCAGGTTATGGAACTTTTAATTGAAATAAGAAGGGAAGTGTTGTCATGGGAAATAAAATCGATGATCTGTTAAGCACTATGAAATTAGGAGAATTGATCCACAGAAAAGACCCAGAGGAAAAAAGAAGACATACTATTATTTGCATTCTCGCAATAATCGGTGCTGTTGCTGCTGTGGCTGCAATTGCTTATGCCGTATACAGATATATGAATCCCGATTATCTTGAGGATTTCGATGATGATTTTGATGATTATGAGGATGATACAGAGGACGATGCCGGAGATGACCAAACCTCAGGTACTTCCGAACAATAAGCAGTTCTCAAAGTGGGTGTCACTTAAGTGACACCCACTTATTTAATTCATCCCGAGAGATAATTGCAAAACTCCAAATATGCAGCTATTTACTACACAGTTGATACAAGTTTCGGAGCGAAAGTTGAGCATACGTGCGTTGGAGCGGAGGGATTTGTATCAATTATAAAGTAATTTCCAATAAATAAATTGTCTCACAATTACTTATAATTCAACCCGATGTTATCTACAGAATCTCTTTATCAGGATGCCAGAATCTACGCTCAAGCCTTTAACTGGATAATATCATCATAAAGATCAAGTCCATAACTGGTGCGCTCCGGTTCCCGTTCAAAGATAAGGAAGGTCCTGGTGCCATCCGCCAGACGCTCCGCACTAAGAAACATGGCTTTTTCAAGCTTTCGTGCAAACATGGTCTTCGTAAATTCAAACAGATGCGTAACCATGATGATGGTGGTTCCATTTTCATAGAGTGCATCAACCACGTCCTGCGCAATCTTCGCACCCTCCCGCTCCGTTGTCGTAGCAAAGGACTCATTCATCAGCAGCAGGGAATTCGGTGTGACAGACATGAGAATCCGGTTCATACGGGATAATTCCTCATCCAGCTTGCCGCTGTTCATTGCAACATCCTCTCTTCGTGTAAAATGCGAGAATATGCCATCATACAGCTTACTGCAGTAATACCTGGCAGGGACAAACATGCCGCACTGCATGAGAAGCTGGGCTATACCAATACTTCTTAAATAGGTTGATTTGCCCCCTTGATTAGCTCCGGTTATAATAAAGAGCTTCTTATCAAGCGTATCAAGATCATTACTTACCGGCAAAGAGCGGCTGTAAATAGCAAGACTTAAATCATATAAATCCTTGAATTTGAAATCATCATAATCTTTCATTTGAACCTCAGGCATCGTCGTTGGTATATTCATCTGATTCAGCCTGATTCGCAGGTTGGCAGCACCAATATAGAATGCCATCTGATAATGCAGGTTTTCAAAGAAGGAGCTTAATTCTCTGATAAAACCCTGGTAAAGCTTCATTACGTGAGTCAGACCTGCTGCCTCCATATCCTTGGCATCCTGCGAAAGCTTTGAATCATCAAGCATAATTACGTTACGTTTGAACAGTTTATGTATTAATATACTCATTATGCCTTCACGTTTTCGTCTTGTAAAAGTTTCCTTTACCAGTTGATTCACAATAATATCCTTCGTCTTAAGTCCTTGGCCAACGGTACCGCTGAAGACAATTTCTCCCCCTTCGGTTAAGAAATTCATATTCTTTATCGAGTTCTGTATCTCCTCAACAAAATGGTAGCTGTAATCCTCCAGCATGCGATTGTAAAAGGCTCTAAAGCCATTGGAGTGAAAATCCTTTTCCACCGCATCCAGATGCAGCTTCAATTTCTCAAGACAATTAACCAAAATCCCCAATAATTCCAGGGAATAAAGTACATTCGCTGCATCCGACAGATTCGAGGAATTTGCTTTTTTATTACCCTCTGTAAAATGTTCGATTACTTCTACGGTCTGAGCTGCAATTTCGTATATCTTATAGGTATTATCATAATATTTCACACAATCAGTAACTATACCCTGACGGTAAATAATTGATGCTTTATCCTTTAATGGATTCGTCATTACGGCATGCGCTGTTTTATAGATAAATTTATCATTCCGAGCCATAAATTTTAAAATGATGTCAAGATTCAAATCCTGCATGATTTCATTCCGATTGACATAAGTATCCTTAGGTCCAGATTCATTATTTTCCTGTAAAAGCCATACATTCATTGTCTGATCCGCTCCTTAATCTCCTCATATGTCATATGATATTTTTCCACGATCGTATTGGCGTAGCTCCGTCCATCCGCTTTCTTTCGTTCAATCTTAAAGGTCCGGATATTGCTGTCTTCCGAAAGCAGGGATGCTACCATGCTGACAATCCGGTTATCCTCCTTTGTCAACTCATATATATGGGTTACATAGACACCGAGGCAATCTGCTTCCATAAAATAATCAATTACTCTCTTTCCCATAATATAAGCATCATAGGAGGTAGCCGAAGTAAATATCTCATTGATGATGACAAAGCTGTTCTTGGTTGCCCTACCCATCATATCCTTCAACCGTATCAGCTCTTCCTTCAGCTTACCGGCTCCGGTTTCCATACTCTCATCGGTAGCAAAGTGTGTATAGATATTATCAAAGATCGGAAAGCAAGCTGTCTGTGCAGGAACCATCAGCCCAAGCGTTCCGAAATACAGTATCTGCCCCAAAGCTCTGGCATAGGTTGTCTTCCCGCCCTGATTCGGGCCCGTAATTATCAGGAATTGCTCTCCTGGTTCGAACTTGCAATCGTTAAAAATAACCTCTTTTTTCTTAACAGCATTTTTTCTTGCAAGAGCAAGATCATAGCCATCTATAATCCTGAATTCTTTCTCTCCTACCTTCGGATAGCAGAAGTGGAAGTTCATCTCCTTCATCTCATCCCGGTACCCACGAAATGCAACATAGAATTGGACTTCTGATTCAAATTCCAGCAATATCTCATTCCGAAAATCCTTATATTTGCCATCATACACCTTAAGCTCCTGAAAGGTCTGGGCATAGGGTTTCTTTAATACTTCAAGGAGAGCTCCCTCCAATGCGGATAACACGATTGTGCCAAAAGGATTGTTCTGATAAAAGTGCTCCGTATCCGTCTGCTGTTTGAAGATATCTAATAACTGCTTACAATAATCATCCTCCAGATATCCCTGATTGATAATAATCCGGTCCCGTTTTATCTGAAAATTGAAGGACATGGCATTAAAATGACTGATCAGCTGCTCCGTATCCTTCTCAAGCTGTATAAAGCCATCGGTCAGCATATATTCCTTCAGCCATTCGAAAAAAGCTTTCATCCCCCTAGATTGTAAAGCTTCCTTCTCTAATTCTGAATGCAATATCTTCACAGCTGTTATGTATTGATGAGCCGCATCCAGCTTCCATTTCTGCTTTTGCTCTTCCATGACAGATTCACTGATATTATTCAGGAATTCCTTTGACTTTCTCATCCGGATTGAATAATCAATGATACAATGTAAAACCCCGTCAAGATCCATATCCTTCATTACCTCCATACGGTAACGAATGTCCTCCGGTTCGGATCTTATATAATAATACTTTTCCAAATCATATACCTTCTGATGATCCATGATATCCCGGACTATCTGATCCAGGTTAAGATCATAGAAATACCGAGGCATGACAATATCCTCAGGCTTCACGAACTTGAACTTATTTACCCCCAGAATACTTTGAAACTCCATGACTGCACCCGTACCTTTCCATTTATGCTGAATTATGAAAAACTTATTTCCCAAGAACTATCCCGATAGGCTTCCCTATAACCAGAGGACGATACAAGAACATACTACCTCAAATTTCCAGCAGATGCAATCCAATAGTTTACTTGTTCTAACATTATTCACAAAGCAAGGAGAAACACGCTTCGGGGGTTCTTACAGCTGCTTGCAGCATTGTTCGCATGGAGCACTTACATTTTCGCATGCTAGCTTGAATTAAGCGAATAAACATGTTTTTCATTATCTCGCATTTACTTACTCACTAATAATGAAAGTCCTTGGGCTATTTTTGTAACCCAAGGACTTTCCAATACCATATACTAATATCTGCTAAATCATAAGCGACTTATTATTAACATAGTTTAGTGCTATATTTAATGTTATATTTATTACTGTTTTGATACTGCCTTTTATACTGTTTTTATGCTGTTATATAGCTCAGTAAATACCGTTTATCCATGCTTATCAGCCTGATAGAAAAACGATATTTTTATTGCCGCTACCTGATTATTTCAATGCCTTTTCTGCAAATTCCGTCGTTACAATATCCTTATACGGTACACGTGCAGACAATTCTCCGGCTTCGTCGAGAATATCCTGTAACAGAGTAAGACTCTCTTCTTCGAATTTCAGATTTTCTTTCCAGGTATCCTGGTCATAATATCTCTTTACAATCAGAACGATTTTATCATATCCTGTCTCGGAGAACTGAGGTTGGATTACCTTTGCAATCTCCTCCGGAGTATGGGTTGATACATAATCAAGGCCCTTCTGAATTGCATTGGTAAAGCTTTGAATGACTTCCGGGTTTTTCTCGATATAGCTCTTCTTAGCTGAGAATGCTGTATAAGGAACCTTACCGCTTTCGACTCCCAGGGATGCCACTACCTTGCCCGCACCCTCCAGCTCCAGAGCTGTAGCAGCCGGTTCAAACTCAATGGTATAATCACCCTGACCTGAGGAAAATGCCTGTGTGGTCAAGCCAAAATCAATGTTCTGTATAATGGTTAAGTCATTTTTCGGATCCATTCCCTGTTTCTTAAGAATATATTCGAAAACCATCTGAGGCATTCCACCTGCCCTACCGCCGATTACAGTTTTGCCTTTGATATTCTCCCATGAGAAATCCTCGTTAGGATCTCTGGATACCAGGAAATTACCTGCCCTCTGTGTCAGCTGCGCAAAGTTAACTGCATAATCCTGCTGCCCTTCATTATAAACATAAATACTGGCTTCCGGACCCATAAATCCGATATCACATTCATTTGAAAGGAGAGCCGTCATTGTTTTATCAGCCCCTAAGCCATTGACCAGATTAACCTTCAGTCCTTCGTCCTTGAAGTAACCTTTTTCAAAAGCCACATACATCGGCGCATAAAAAATAGAATGAGCAACTTCATTTAACGTTATTTCCTTTAGTCCCCCACTGCTCCCGCAAGCTCCGAACATGGAGATAACCATCGTGACTACAGCCAGTACACCTATAATTTTCTTCTTCATAATTCCCTCCGGAGAATATTATCCACTTATATATATATCTGACTGAAACTATTTATGTGCTAGTACTGAGAAATATATTGTGAAAAGTTAGGAAACTTATTAACAAATGAAGCGATTCTGAAATATAATATAGGGACAATTGCCTGCGCAATCAATGCCAGATCAAGGGGTAGTGTAAAGTAACGTATGAAAAACCCTGAGCTTAAAAACAGGCTCATTCAGAACCTTGAAGATTGCTAGATATAGTTTTTGGCAGGCTACCGCCGCCCTTGACAGCATGACAAAA
>DATMUM010000159.1:0-5530 GCA_035564175.1 Mobilitalea sp. | reverse complement strand
GTAACGCTTTTGCTTAACATGATAGGCTTCAATATTCTCCTTAGCTTTACGGATAACATTAACGACGGAAGTATCCACCGCTGTATATGCCTCTTCAATTTCTTCAGCCGTTACCTTAATATTATCTTGATTGATTTCTGCTTTATCAAACTGCTTCGTCATTTCGAATAGAGCCTGATCACCTTTATCTTTGACTTCCTTTAGTATGCCGTCAACAACTCCGGTATACTGGTCATATTGGTTCGGGCTTCTTTTCAGCAGATTTTCCAATATATTTTTCTTCGTCTCAGCGTTTAATTCTATAATTTTCATAACTTGTTTCCACCCTTTCCTGCCTGCTTATGATATATATAGTTATAACCCAATCAGATTTTAAGGTTCTTTCTAGAGTACGTTTTTTCTAGAATACGTTCTTTCTAGAGTACGTTCTTTCTAGAGTACGTCTTTTAAATCTTTAATTATTTTCGTAATTCTCTCATGCTCCATCTTCATGCTTACTTCGTTCACAACCATCCGTGCGGAAAGGTTGCAGATCTCTTCTAAGACTTCAAGTCCATTTTCTCTTAAGGTAGAACCCGTCTCAACGATATCAACGATTACCTCGGATAAACCGACGATTGGTGCCAGTTCAATCGAACCGTTCAGCTTGATGATTTCTACCGTTTGATGCTTTTTATTGTAGAAATAGTCCTTTGCGATATTCGGATATTTCGTTGCTACGCGAATCAGCTCGCCATGCTTTAATAATTCCTTCGCAGAAGCAGGTCCGGCTACGCACATTCTGCATTTGCCAAGACCAAGGTCCAGAACTTCGTACATCTTCCTGCCTTCCTCCGCAATCGTATCCTTACCTACAACTCCGATGTCAGCAGCACCGTATTCTACATAAGTAGGCACATCATTAGCCTTTGCAAGGAATATCTTAAGCTTTCGCTCTTCGTTTACAAAGATTAATTTCCGTGAGGATTTATCTTTTATCTCATCACAGGTAATTCCGATCTTTTCTTATATATCAAGGGTATTCAGTGCCAATCTGCCCTTTGCCAGTGCCATAGTAATATAACGCATGCTCTTCGTCCTCTCAAATCAAAATACTTTCATATAAAGCCAGCTAATTTCATAACAAGTTATTCGGTTATCTTAAACTGGTAGTTATTTATTCCGTGCCGTTCCGATTATTGATTAAGGAAATCTTTCATAAGTGCAGCTTGCATATTTCCAGTGGCAATTTCGATCACCTTGATTTCCGTTTCATTGTTCAGGTATAGTATACCGCCGATGTTCATCCGCTTCGCATATTCGATGAAATCTTCCGGTTTCACGTTGTCATTCGACCTTTGTAGAATGGTATTAATTCCGTCCTTTCGGAAATGTCCAGCTAATGCGACAGCCTGTTTACGGTACTGTTTATCGAAGAGAATTAAGGTATCCTGCTCCTCCGGCTCCTGTAACAGCTTCTGCCTTGACAATGCAAGCATCAGTTGGTCGATAACGATTGCAAGCCCTATCGCAGGTGCATTCTTTCCAAACTGTCTGACCAAATTATCATATCTCCCGCCGGTTGCAACCGCATCTCCTGTACCATACGTATAAGCCTTAAAAATGATTCCGGTATAGTAATTGTATTTGCTTAGCATACCGAGATCGAAGGATATATAATTCTCATATCCATACTCGGTTAAAATCTCATATAATTTTTCTAATCGTCCTATTGCTTTCAAAGCTCTTTCATTATTTGTAAGAGATCTTGCATAGCTTAATATATCAAGAGAACCGAAAAGCTCAGGAAGCTTAAGGAAGATTTCCTTTAGTTCATTTTTTAATTTCTTCGTTCCTACCACCTCTTCGACACCGAACATATTCTTATTCTCAATTAATACTCGAAGTTGTGTAATTTCTTCTTCGTCGTCCATTCCAGCCTCCTCGATTAAGGCTCGGAAGAAATCAGCATCACCGATCTCTACCTGGAATTCTTTCAGTCCCGACTGAAGCAGACATTCAATCGTAAGTGCGAGCATCTCAGCATCTGCATCGATACTGTCGTCATTCATTAACTCTGCTCCTAACTGTGTGACCTCTTTTAATTTTCCCTGGTAGCTGGTGCTGTTGATGAAGGTATTACCGATATAGCAAAGACGGATTGGAAGTAACTCCTCTTTATAATATTTTGCAGTGCATCTGGCAATCGAGGGTGTGATATCCGGTCGGAGTACAAGTGTATTGCCCTCTCTGTCAAAGAATTTATACATATCCTTTGATGCAACCGTTCCGCGTTCCTGATTAAATATATCAAAAAACTCAAAGCTGGGCGTCTGAATGTCACGGAAGCCATAATGCTCGAGCATCTGATGCAGATTATTCTGAAGCAGCAGCTTTGCTGCGCATTCCGAATTATAGATATCTCTGACTCCTTCTGGAGTATGTAGTAATTTTTCCTTCATAATCAGCACCAAGCCTTCCTATATAATAAATTTAATCAAACCGTAAATTAGTTTAATGTATTCTATAAATATATTTATAAATTGATAAATTGCTCGTTCCTGTAAAGCTTTTCTTATCAGTACGTCAGTTAATAATTTATATCAAATATAACTTTAGTATGGTAACGTGATAATTCATTACCATACTAATATTTTTCAAATTATAATTTATTCCATTAGCTATGTCAACCACATATTCTGAAAAGTTCAAAATATTTGTCTTATATTAGAAACTCAACAAATAATAACCACCACTAATTCTGTATAAGTATTAAATGCTGATTTTAATCTGCTATTTACATTCTTGGTCTGCGTGGTTTGAATTAGCTGTTTCTTACGGTTACAGTATGTATATTCGACTTCTTTATTATGTATTATATTCCTTCTCTTCGTTCAAGGTCCTGCTTGAGTTTATCCAAGAAGTGAATACAGGTTCCTCCCAATACAGGAATCTGATACGAAAGATCCAGTTCTTCGAATTTAAAGCTTTTTCTTCCGCCGTTCTCCGCCCTTTCCCAAAACTCCAGCAATCGCTCGAAGGTCAGATAATAATAGAGATCCCTCTTCTTAAAGTATATAAGAAGAAATGCTACTCCGTTCTGCTCCTCAAATTCCTTCATGAAAGCAATCTGATGCTCATGAATGTTATTCATCGTAAAGGTATCGACAGCACATTCCTTAGCATCAAAGCATACAGGTACCCCCTGAACCGCACCGATGTAATCGACCGTACTTTTCTGTTCAAAATAAGCAAGGGTAATATGCCTGTTCTCCTTATCGATTTCAATCGGTGTAATCGGAGTTGGAACCTTTTGAATCAACGCTAATTTTTTTTCACGGTATCTGGTGTTGGTCAGATTAATCATTTCCTCCAACATCGAACCTCTTAATCCCCTGGAATTCCATGACGGCATAGGAGCACTTCCTTTCGTGTATGTGTAAGCAATGCCGGATAATAAGTCCGCGTCATTTATCTTATAATTCTATCCGAACAATTCTTTGCTAATCTTTTCAAAGAGTTCGGGAACCTCTGCCTTAAATTCTTTCTTAGAAAGGTAGGAAAGCTCCCCAGGCATATCAGGAAATACCATCCGGTAGGAATGAAGAAGCTGATGGCTTAAATCAAAGTTCTTCTTAAAATAATGGTTCGTTCTTTGATTACCGTATTTGAAATCACCGATAAGCGGGTGACCAATACTTGACAGGTGTGCTCTGATCTGATGGGATTTGCCAGTAATCAATTTTACCTGCAGCAATGTAAAAATACCCTGTGGGTCGTCGCTTTCATGAATTCTATTATTTTGCTGCGCTTTCAAATCATTATTATTAAAATGAGATGATTTCTGTGTCTTCTCGTGTATTGTCTGATTCGGTCTTTGCAGCATCTCGTGAGCTTTATCAGCCGCTATCCTTGCATTCATTACATTCTTTGAATATTTTAACGGTTCGTATTCAGTACAGATGTAATCCGTTCCTTCCGTCTGCTTCGAATATATTTTAACGAGATTTTTATCTTCATCTTTGCTTAAATATCCCTCAATACGCTTTTTGCCTTCTACCTTACCCCTTACGATACAGAGATAGTATTTATCCAGTGACCTGTCCTTTAATAACCGTGCCATCTCCTGAAGTCCAAGAAGTGATTTACCTGCGATTAAGATACCGCTTGTATTTCGATCAAGTCGATTGCATATACTTGGTTTAAAGCTCGAAAGCTGTTCTTTGGTTATCTGTTTTGAGGAAAGCAGGTAGGAAATAATATATTCCACCATGGATATATCATCCTTCTCCGCCTTTTGCGACAGTACCCCCAGCGGTTTATTTACGATCAGTATATTCTGGTCCTCATATAACACAGAAAGCCGTTGTTCTACTTCAGTAGTTTCAACCGGCTCGCTAAATTGCTCGATGGTGTCATCCGATAAGAAAAGCTTTATCTCATCCTGCAAAACAAGCTTTTCGGAGCCGTCTGCTTTCTTTCCATTGAGTACGATATTCTTTTTACGCAGCATTTTATAGATAAAGCTTTTCGGAGCTTTATTAAGTATTTTAGAAAGGAGTTTGTCCAGCCGCTGCCCGGCTTCATTCTGTTGTACCAAGATTTGTTTCATGAACCTGCTCTCCTTAAGCGGAATTTTATTTAAAATATGCTTATCCAAATAATTCCTAGAATTGTTTATTTAAATTGTGCGATACATAGTAATATTCGCTTCATAGTCTTCTTTGTATGAATTTGTAATTTATATGACTGTATTAACAAAATAGTCAACTTTCTCAAATAAATATCGTTCCCAACTAATCACTTTAGAACCTCGGAGATTGAATCAACATAGTAATCCGCCAGCTTACATTTAAGCTCCCGATCCTGTTCCGAATATTTATCGTATACTGCACAAACCTTCATATTGGCGTTCTTTCCTGCCATAACCCCGTGGACGACATCTTCGAAGACAAGACATCTTGAAGGCTCCACATTAAGATCCTGCGCTGCAAGCAGATAGATATCCGGGGAAGGTTTCCCTTTGGCCACTTCACAGGAGGTGCGAATGGTTGCAAAATACTCCTTAACATTAAGCCGTTCCACAATCAGATCAACCAGTTCCCTTGAATTACTGGTTGCGATACCAGCCGGAATCGCATGCTCTTTTAAATAAATTAAAAGCTCCAGAACACCTTCTTTCAGTGGAACTTCATTCCTGTATTTATCCCAAGCCATCCGGTTCCAGTCGCTTTTTATCTGGTCCAGGCTGTCCTTTAATTCAAATCTCTCTTTAAAATAGACTGCGGTTTCGGAAAAGCTCATTCCTTCTATGCATTTTTGCAAGTCCGGCGGAAGCTCTATACCAAAATTCTTTAAATATTCTATATCAATACTCTCCCACATCCACATGGAATCGATTAATGTACCATCCAAATCAAAAATAACTGCATCAATATCCTGTAACATATCTGTCTCCTAAGTTTATTTGGCTTTTACTGTTCCAGCATGATTACGAATAAGTAATTCAACTTGAATAAGGCGAAGTAATCTTACTGTTTCATATCATTTA
>DATMUM010000158.1:0-42679 GCA_035564175.1 Mobilitalea sp. | reverse complement strand
CGCTTGATCTCATCCGGTGTCCTAAGACGAAGCTCATCCAGCAAATCATATAATTCATCCTTGGGTACAATTACCTTGGTGCTTGATAATGGCTGCATTCTGCAGCTTTCAACAAATTCATAAATATCCTCGATTAACTGTTCAATTCTACTCGCTCCCATATCAAACACTCCTTAATGATTTATATTTATCGTAAACAGACTGTACAATACATTCCGGCACGAACTGCCGAATGTCCCCTCCGTAGGATGCTATCTCCTTCACAGCACTGGAACTTAAATACGAATATTCCACGCTGGTTGTAAAAAATACGGTGTCAATTTTCGTATTAAGTTTATGATTCGTCTGTGCAATCTGTAATTCATATTCAAAATCCGTAATAGCACGCAGCCCTCTTACAATGATTGTAGCATTCTTCTGTGCGGCAAAATTAATCAGCAAGCCGTCAAAAGCTTCCACCTGGACTGATGCCAAATTAGTGTTTTCCTTGATTACCTGTTCAATGAGTTTAACCCGTTCTTCTGCCGTAAATAATGGTTTTTTTGCATTATTTTTTAATACGCCGATAATCAGTTTATCAACCAGTCCGGAAGCGCGAACCAGAATATCAAGATGTCCGAATGTAATTGGGTCAAAGCTGCCGGGATAGATACCAATTTTCATGTATACCTCCAAAATGCCTTTCCTGGCATGTATAAAAACATCTATTTATTTCATTTCAATAAATACATGCTGGTTTGTCTTATATTCCTTTTTCTTAAAAATACGGAATTTAGTATTCTCAAGGTAGTCAAAATTCGTTTTTAATGAAGCTTCTATCACAATAATAGTGTCACAATATATGATATTGGAGTTCGTAAGTGCAAGCAAGACGTCCCGCTCCAGCAAATGGTTATAGGGCGGATCCATAAAAACAACATCAAAAACCTTGCCTTTGACTTCTAAAATACGGATTGCTTCCAGCACATTGTCCGCCAGAACATCCGCATTCTCTTCCAGTCTGGTCGTACGCAGATTAGCTCTGATACATTCCAATGCAGCTTTATTATCTTCAGCAAAAGCAGCATATTTGGCGCCTCTGGATAATGCTTCTATACCAATTGCCCCACTTCCGGAAAAAAGATCAAGAAAATCAGAATCTGCCAGATAAGGATTTAAAATATTAAACAAAGTTTCTTTTGTTTTATCAGTTGTTGGTCTGGTGTCAAAGCCTTCCGGTGTTCTTAGCTGTAATCTTCTTGCTTTACCCGCTATCACTCTCATACTTTTTCTCCGATAATTACTGTTTTTAACTACAACTAATATTTTATTATAATATAAATATTTGTCAACTTGTTTTATTCTTAGTTTATCCTATCCGAAGTCATATTTCAATAGATAATTAAGATTACTGTAATTTTTATAATTATAAAAACGGTTGCCAATGAGTATTGGCAACCGTATAGGCTTAACTTATTTTATTATTTACCTGCTATTCTGTTTTCGTAGTCCTGGATCATCTTTTTAACCATATTACCACCAACGGAACCGTTCTGCTTTGATGTTAAGTCGCCGTTGTAACCTTGTTTTAAAGGAACACCGATTTCGTTAGCAACTTCATATTTGAAACGATTTAAAGCTTCTTTTGCTTCGGGTACTGTTGAACTATTTCTTGCCATAAAATAAACTCCTCCATTTCATATTTTGATATTGAACTATTCGTTCTTTCAAAATAGTTTGTGTTGTTGTTTACTGCTTAATAAAATATTCACTGGTGAATAATTTCATTAAGATGTTACGCTAATAGTATGTGCAAAAAGAAACAGAATACACATGAAAATTATTCTTTTTTCTATGTAATTTCCGGTAAAAATACAAAAATCATCATAATCCTTTATAAAACAAATTCGTCGGTAATAAGAAAGTCCATGGTATTGTGATAATCGCAATAGTGATTGCGATTTTAAATCGTAATCTTTTATCATCGATAAATTTATAAAAAACAATTAATTGAATTCTCTTTCCTGAATATGCACATAAGAACGATGCTTTGACACGCTCTTATAAGCCGGCCGTATGATTTTGCCTGCATTCACCAGCTCCTCCAAACGATGGGCGCTCCAGCCAGCAATTCTTGCAATCGCAAAAATCGGAGTATATAGCTCCTTCGGCAGGTCAAGCATATGATAAACAAAGCCGCTGTAGAAATCGACGTTTGCACTGACTCCTTTGTACATCTTTCTTTCTTTTCCTATGATTTCGGGTGCCAGACGTTCTACCATTTCATACAGACCAAACTCCTTCTGAAGACCTTTTTCATCGGATAAGCTTTTTACGTACTGCTTTAATACATTTGCTCTTGGATCCGAGATGGAATATACGGCATGACCCATTCCATAGATCAGACCGGATTTATCAAAAGCCTTTTTATTTAACAGGTCCAAAAGGTAAGCACTTACCTCTTCTTCATCCTCCCAGTTCTTAATGTTCTCTTTCATGTCATCAAACATCTGCATAACTTTGATATTGGCTCCGCCGTGCTTTGGACCTTTTAAGGAACCAAGGGATGCGGCTACGGACGAATATGTATCTGTACCCGAGGACGTTACAACATGTGTCGTAAAGGTGGAGTTATTGCCGCCTCCATGCTCCGCATGGAGAACCAAAGCCACATCCAGAATCTTAGCCTCCAGCTCCGTATATTTCATGTTCGGGCGAAGCATGTACAATATATTTTCTGCTGTTGAAAGTCCTTCCTTCGGAGGGTGGATGACAAGACTTTTTCCAAAGTGATAATGGCTGTAAGCCTGATATCCGTAAACCGACAATAACGGGAATACAGCAATCAGCTGCAGGCCCTGGCGAAGGACGTTTTCAATGGAAATGTCATCCGCTTTTTCGTCATAGGAATAAAGTGTTAATACACTTCTTGCCAGAGTATTCATCATATCCTTACTGGGCGCTTTCATGATAATGTCACGGACAAAGCTCTGTGGTAATTCCCGGTATTGCTCCAAAAGCTTTGTGAATTGTCCCAGCTGATCATTCGTAGGAAGATTGCCAAACAGAAGAAGATAGGTTACTTCTTCAAAACCAAAACGGTTGTCCTTCATAAATCCATTTATGAATTCTTCTACATCAACACCACGGTAATATAATTTACCTTCACAAGGGACTAAATCATTATCAACAATTGTATAGGACAATATTTCACAGATTTCAGTAAGTCCTGTTAATACTCCTTTACCGCTGATATCCCTTAATCCGCGTTTTACATCATATTTTGTATACAATTCAGGGTCAATCATGGTGTTTTTTTTGCACAGGTCAGCGAGTTCCATTAATTCGGGGGTAATTTCAATGTATTTACTCATTATTCCTCCATTCCGCCGTTTCTTACGGCTATCAATCAAAAAACCACGCAGTTGCCTTGAAGAACATCATTCATCTTATCTTAAATGAAGTCCGCTCAACAAAATTACAGGTTTTCATTATAACATATTAAATGTGAAATGAAAACCTGTATCCTTAAATTGGTAATTCGTATTTAATTGTATATTCTCGCTGTTTCCTTAGTCTGATTTCCTGACTCATCCGTTGCGGTATAGGTAATCACAAAGCCGCCCTCCGGATTATCACTCACATCAACGGTTACATCAATATTCTCTGTTTTCGAATAATTATCACTTACGGATATTTCGGACATTAGTTCACTTGTATCCGGAATCTCTCCAGCCTCCAGATAATAATCCTTCATTCCGGTTATAACAGGTGCTTCCCGGTCAACATGCACCGATGCCTGCTGTGTAGCAGTCTTTTTATCGACGGTAATCTGATAGGTGATATCATAATCATCATCGCTCTTTTGTTCTATCGTTACTTTAATTAACTTCTTATCCAGCTTTTGATCTCCCTGGTATGCTTCCACACCGGTTAATGCGAATTTTTTATCAATGGTGGTCTCTCCATTCACAAGTCTGTCGCTTACTCCAACAATTTCCGGTGCTACCGTACATTCCTTCACCGTCACCTTTATTGTCTTGGTAACCTGCCGTCCCTGTTCGTCCGTTACGGAATATGTAATCTTATATTCACCTGATTTATTTACGTCTACTGTTCCATCGATTATCATATCTGAGGTTATATTAGCACCGAGGGAGGATTTCGCTTTGACTCCATCCAGCAGATTGACTGAAACTCCATATTCGATTACCAGGTTTTTAGCTCCAGTTATTACCGGAATTGTTTCATTATAAGGATTATTAACATTTGGATCTGTTGGATCCCATCGTACTGTGGAGGAGATCTTAATTGTATCCGGTTTGCCTAATGGACCCGGATTATCAGCATCGTCATAAATGATTACGGTGGTGCCGGTGGAACAATTATCATAAATCCATTTGGCATCTTCCACTGTCAGCCGGACACATCCATGGGAGGCAGCTGTTCCTAGCTTATTATATTCCTTCGTGGCAAGAGTCGCCGGGTTGCAGCTTCCATAATAATATACGGAATGAAACAGTATCCCGCCAACAATTCTTGTAGCATACTGCCCCCAGACATCTCCCTTCAAGAGTTTCCAACGGTATTTTTCCTTCGTTTGAAAGGTTCCTAATTTCGTCTGTGTTCCTTTTGCACCTACAGAGCATACCATTGCTTTCACAGGTAAGGTATAACTTCCATCTTGATCCTTCTCATAAATCGTAATCGTATTACATGTCCGATTAACCTTAATCAGGTAGGGCATTTTCTGTTGCTCCTCTGCTGATACCCGTTGCGCACATGTGAGTATTGATATAGCAGCCAAACCAAGAAATAGGAATAAACCCTGCAGGCTGATCAATCTTCTTTTTCTGTTATTCATGTTGACACTCCTCAATTTCTACAGTCTATCTCTTTAATGAAAACTTACTATAGAGAACTTCGGCAAATAATTTCTGCGATACAGCCGGACAAGGGAAGCTTTATTTCATTTCCTGTCAGTCTTCCCTTCTATCCTGGCATCAGAACCTTAGAAGTGACAGCCGATGTAACTGCTGCCAGTTCCAGGATCAGTATTTAATCTGCACGATATAAGTCTCATAGGCTTTTGTTTCATCTGCCTGATTTGAATATACTACTTCACCCAGGCTCTTCAGTAAATCATGATTGAGTGCCGGATATTTCTCCTGCTCCAGCTTTCCTACATAAATATACGAAACATTATATTCCTTAAGAAGCTGTCTTACCTCGGTTTCATCTGTTGATGTATAGATACGCTCGATGTCGGCAGCACGTTCGTCCAAAATCGTGGTATCGGATTTCCATAACCATTCATGAGTACGCCATCCCAGCACAGTCGGAAGTCCTGTCATAACGGATACTCTTTCATAGTCTGTGTAGCTGTCTCCCGGTGCTTCAAGAACCACAGGAGTCCCGGTTATATTTTCATTTAACCAGTTAATTGCCTTTTCATCATCCAGCATGTCTGTCTCCATAAAGGCCGTCGCATCTAACCCTTTATAGCCTGCCCGGTTAAAGATATTACCATACCAGGCATTAACGGCATTCTGGATATAACATAAGGAAAGGACAAACAGGATTAGTCCCGTTAACGCTACCTTCTTCTGTCTCTTGGTCCTGCCAAAGCAGAGTAATCTGAGGAAGATATATCCGAAGCAGATACCGAACATGATAAATGCCTGATAGGTCAGTTTGAACATGGTATTGGCTCTCTTATAATCACCGGAGTAGATATCCTGGATGTAAATCACTTCCGGAATCAGAATTAAACCAATGGCACATAATCCGATGGTAATGATAAATAGATCAGAATATGCAAGATTCGCAAATAAATGTGACAATATCGGTACGTGTCTTCGCTGCTCAATACTTAAGCTTTCTTTCCTATTCTGATAAAAATCAGCGATTGCAAATACCAGGAATGCTATCACCATAAAAATCGGCAGTCCCCAGAGGATAATCAGCTGATTTAACGGTGTATGGGCAACATCAAGGCAGATATTCGTCGATATCTGGTTAAAGTTCAAGGTAAACGGCAGACTGAATATCCAGGAAGCCAGCATGATGAATACTCCTTGAGCCGCTGTGACAGCCGCAACCCTGATGCCTTTAAAATTATATACGACCATATTGGTAAATAGAATTACTGCTCCCGAAACTACATAATAAATCGGGAAATCCCAAAAGTTCGTCATATGAAACAAACCAATGAAAAAGGCAATTAATATCAAGGCCGGATGGAAGATATCCTTCCAATATCCTTTTTCTCCCTCCTGCTGTGTTTTCCGGGAGGATTGCCATGCAAATAAGATACCAAGAACTGATAGAACAAACATGATATTGATTACATGGGCGTGCAAATCGCCGAGCACAAAGGAATAAGCCGGAAATTCGTGTATGGTTTTATCATGTGTATCCGGATGATACCCGATAAATCGTGTTGCGTCAGGAAACCAGTATTTATCCTGACTTGCTTCAATACCGAAGAATTTACGAACCAGCGGCTCCAGCCATTGATAGGTAGGATAATGCATATTACCCGCGATACAAACAGCTGCTCCTGCTATCACACCACTGATTGCAGGAATAAACTTTCCTTTTTTCTCTTTCTTAATCATATAATGCATAATCACATTATAGCCGAGGGAATAAGGAAGCACACAAGCGAAGGCACCTACCATCATGAGCATCAGATTATATCCGTCTGATACCTTAACATAGGAAAGCTTCGTCAGGAAGGCAGCCATATATTGACCGACATAATAATAATTTAACTTTGTTCCGGAGAACCAGAAATCCTGCGGCGGCATATAATCACTGCGCATCATGCTGGTCATAAAACCATAATCCATGAATTTCTCCGTACCATAAGCTTCCGGTTTAAAGCATCTTACATAAGTAAACAGTAAAAAGATTGCAAAGAACAGCAGCTCCTCTGCTATGATAGTATCGAAGAGCTTCTCTTTAAACAGAAACTGTGTAATATTCAATTTCTCCTTTGCTTCCTTATTAGTGTTATACATCCTACTGACAAGCAGGATGATGCAGCTACCGACCAGGCTGATTACAACACTGATGATGCAGGAAGCGGCAGTAAATCGCATCAGATGCAAAGAGGAAAATAGCCACATCAGGTATCCTGTAACGGCCACACCGATTGCTTTAGAAAATACATAACCCTTGTCATGGAAGCTGTGAAAAATTAAGGTTGTTAAAGGCAGGAATATAATACCGAGATAAAGAATCGTTACCCACCACTGCAGAAATGCGGTATAATCCCCCTGCATCATCACTCTTCCAAGTATGAATAATACGATAGCAATTAATGCATATATAGCTTTCTTCATCATTGTCTCCAATCTACTGCCGGCAGCAGTTAACTTCCTACTGTTAGCAGCATCTACTCTACTTGATATACTGATTTATTTGTCTAAAATCTGAAAATGCCTTCTTACCAATCCGTATAATCTTTTTCATATTAATTGAATTTACTCCACCCTGTCTGGGACGGAAGGTTACGGGCAAATATTTTACAGCAAGCTTCTTTTTCGCATAAATTACGGATATGATTACATTCGAAAGATTAAAATTCTCAGGGATTAAGCCGATCTGTTCTTTTAACGTGGAGGTTTTCATCAGTCGAAACGGCGTATTGGCATCAGTTACACTGACATGGAAGCATAACCGTAATACGATTTTCAGAGTTTTCGTTACAAATATTCTGGAGAAACCGTCCTGACGTCCTCTTCTATGTCCGATTACCATGTCATATTGGTTACGAAGCTCCCAGAAGGGCCAGAATTCCTCAGGTAAGGTCTGTCCGTCAGAATCAGTCTGGAATACATAATCAGCTCCGGCATCAATTGCATATTTATAACCATATAATACAGTTGCTCCATGTCCGGCATTCGGCTTTGTCACAGGCTCAAAAGCTTCTAAATTCTTCGCTTTCTCCTGCATAATTCGATAGGTTGAATCCTTACTTCCATCATCAATGATGACAAGCCTGCTGCCATTACCAACCTTCTCTACGATCGGATACCAATCCTTGATGACATTGTCGATATTAGCTTCTTCATTATAGGCTGGAATAATAATATATAATTTGTCCATCGCTTTTCCCTCCATTTTTCTTAATACTTCTCCTACGTAAACCCCCTGTATAACTTTTTTATAACCTGTTACACTCTTAATCAGCCTGTTACACTTAGCCTGTTCTGAATAGCCTGCTGTCTTGTTCCTGCCAGTTATATGACTATTGATTAATATGTTAATCCACTTCTAAACTGTTTCCATTACCTATGAATGATAGCTTTTTTTACTCGTTTCTATCTTATTGTTTTTTCTTATTGTTTTTTTCTTATTGTTTTTTTCTTATTGTTTCTTTCTTATTGTTTCTATCTTTCTGTTTCTATCTTCCTTCTTCAATCTTCATCAGCATTTAACTTACTACTTCTATCTTCCTTCTTTTATCTGTTCAAACTTATCCAGGGCTCTTCTGACTACAGCATCCATATTATAATAACGATACTCCGCCAGGCGTCCGAGGAAGATGACCTTCGTTTCTTTCTTCATTTCTTGTTCATAAAGAGCAAATTGCGCTTTGTATTCCTGGGTCGGGAAAGGATAATAAGGTTCCCCTTCCGAACAAGGAAACTCTTTACCAATGGTTGTCTTACTGTGCTGCTGTCCGGTAAGCTTTTTATATTCCGTAATTCTTGTAAAATCATAATCGTTCGGATAATTCACTACAGGAGCTTCCTGATACTCTGCTTTGTCATGAGTTTCAAAGACAAAGTTCACGCTGCGGTATGCTAACTTACCATATTTATAGTTATAGAATTCATCCGTCGCACCGGTATAAATAAGTACATCATAGGTGATATCCTCGATTACTTCTTTATAGTCCGTATTTAACAGAAGCTTGATGTTTTTATTGGAAACCATGCTCTCACACATTTTGGTAAAACCATGCGTCGGCATTCCCTGATACTTATCGTTAAAATATCTGGTATCACGGTTAAGCCTTATCGGGATTCTTGAAATAACCGACGTATCCAGCTCACTTGGATCAATTCCCCACTGTTTTCTTGTATAAGTCTCAAATATCTTCTCATAGATATCCTGACCCACCTTACTTAAGGCTACATCCTTGCTTGTTTTGATTTCCTTGATGTCCACTGCCTGCTTTTTCAGAAATGCTTCCACCTGGGAGCAGTCCAGATTCAAATTATATAACTTATTAATTGTCTCAACCGTAATCGGCATGGGGATCAGATTACCATCCACGTAGGTTAAAACTCTATGCCAGAAATCATTCCATTTTGTAAATCTTGAAAGATATTCATATACACCGCGGTCATTCGTATGAAAGATATGAGGCCCGTAATTGTGAATCAGGATACCATCCTCATTATAGGAATCATATATATTTCCGCCAATATGCCCGCGCTTCTCAATAACTAATACCTTTTCATTCAGATCATTCGCTATTCTCTCTGCCATGGTCAGACCTGCCAGACCGGCACCTACAATTACATATTTAAAGTTCATATAATCCTCCATTTTACCGTCAGGGACGGTTGTTTATTTATAAATCGGCTGACTCGTATCATAGATTGAAGTCAACCAATCACCTTCTCCATTCGTATAAACACATGCATAAGTTGCTTTGATATTCGCTTCATTTACAATATAATCTTCACTGTCACGGTTACTCTTGTCGACGATGATAAATCGAATCTTATTCGCCTGTACAAGGGAGTCCAGTTTCTGTGGGGATGCTGCCTCATACATCTCCTTTACTTTCTCCGACCGTGTCTCGGTATCATAGCCGGCAGACCACGGATAATAGGGCCAGCCTTCATACAGCATGGCTCCTCCCAATACAACCTGGTTAACCGTATAGTTGGAGGTTAGGAAGATATCCTTGGAATCACTGTTCTTATTGATCCAATCTGTCAAAGGATCGTCAAGGGTAAGAACAATCGAAGACTCTGGAGTATTCTTCTTAAGTACCGTGGTAAAATCATAAATACCGGTTGCTGTTAACATTATAACCAATAATGAGCCCACCAGTCCAGGCAGTAATTCCTTACGCTCAAAAAGTTTCATAATCAGGGCTGCTGCAAAGATTCCGAGCAGCATACAGCTCATCATGATGTATTTATGGTTAACGGTTACATCAACCGTTAAGGATACGGTAAAGGCGAATATTAGTGGTGCGGTAAAGGCTGCAATCAGGTATTTGCCTACCAGCTTTTCTATGCAGAGGGCTGCCAGCAATACAAAGGGTAATATGCCTAACAACCGCTCCAGATACGATGCAACACCATAGATTGTCTTATTCTCAGCAATAAACCCGAAGAATAACTGGGGTGCAATCGCTGATCCCTTGATAAACAGATGCGTCTGCAAGGAGGAAAGGAACAAAGTAATGAATGCCACTATGATAAATTCTGTCCTTCTTTTTGACATCACAGCCATTACAAATAATACAGACAAACATCCGATGACAGCAGCTCCGTGGAAGAAGGCCATGCTTCCAAGGAGGATTCCTGTTGCTATTGCTCTTCTAAGATCCAGATACATCCAGGCATCCGCTGTAAAGAAGATGATTTTCATTCTGTCCCCGAATTTTTGAAGAGCGCTCTTATGATTTTTTTTATTATGCTCTGATTTATTAAGCCTATATTGCTTCAGGCTCTCAAACATTTCGTAAAGATGCGGCGTCATTAATATGATCACAAACAAAAATACGGTCAATCCAAAAGCCAGGTGTCGTTGGTTACAATAGACATTCAGATTCCATAAACCCCAGTCTTCATGCGGTGTATCCGAGATAAAGTCCGTATTATCGGCCAGAGATTTAAAGATATTGGTCCCTTCCGGAAGATTTGAAAGGTATGTAAATAAGGTCTTGGCACTTCGGAAAGCAAAAAACAGGCATGCCAAGATACCGGCGCCTATTTTACCGGTAATCTTGACTGCCAGGACATATAACATAAGAAAAGCACTGATGAAGCTGATAATACTGGGCAGATTAAAGGCATAATCCAGCCGTAAGCCCAGGTATTCCAGGTTACCAGCAAGAAATTGGAACATGAAATGGTATCGTATGTCCTCTCCCGCATAATGGGAATAAGTGGTTGGAAAGTTATTTCCGTAGGAAAAGGACCTGATCATACCGATATGGGGTGAAAAATCACTGAATACGGATACTCCGATATAGAGCTTGTCCCCCTGGATAAAAAAGGTTGTCCACATCAGAACGATACCTAATGCAGCAATTGCTGCTAACAATACGAATTCTGCTACAGCATTCCTATCCTTACATAAGAGTACCGGCTGAACAGCTTTCGCTTTTCTAAAGCGAAGATACATTACTCCGACAGAAACCAGGACTGCAATCGGCATTACTATGATATTGGCATAGAATAGAGGCTCCGCCTTATTTCCGAAAACATATGCAATCAGATAGGTCGGCCAGGTAACTGCCAGTGTTCCTGTCACAAACCAGGACGGCAATAATAAAAGATACGGACTGATACTAATCTTACGCTTTTCATAATCTTTTTCTACTATCTGGCTTAAGCCAGGGAAAGCATAGGTACAGATTACCCAACCGACAGTAAAGCATAATATTAGATACAACAGTCCTATCATTCTTCATCCTCCTTGCTGCTTTGCAATTCATCCTTACCTGTGACACATTTTGAGATAAGATATCTCGGTCTGCCCTTCACTTCTGTGTATATTTTGGTCAGATAGATACCTATCATTCCAAGACTGATCATAATTGAACTTCCGATGATTAACTGAAGCAGAATTACTGTTGTAAACCCACTGGTTGCTCTCCCTGAAAATTTCATGTAAAGGGTCTGTATTCCCATTAGAACAGCTCCGCACAACATGATAATTCCCATTACGGTGACAAAATGAAGCGGAATGGAAGTATAAGAGGTAATTGCATTAACCGCTAGCCGAATCAATCGGGTAAAAGACCATTTTGTGCTGCCGCTGACACGCTCTGCCACATCGAAGCTGATCTGCTTTCGGTCAAATCCAACCCATGCCGACATTCCCCGAAAGAAGGTAGCACGTTCGGGCATCTCCTTCCAGGATTCTATGACTCGGCGGTCCATTAATTTAAAATCGGAAGCCTTGCCCAGATTGATATCCGCTGTTTTATATATAATGTAGTAAAAGAACTTTGCACTTATTTTATATAAGAAGCTTTCCTTTCCTCTGGAGCTTTTGATGCCTTCCACTACATCATAGCCTTCCTCCCTCCAAAGACGTACCATCTCGGGAATGAGAGTCGGCGGATGCTGCAAGTCCGAGTCCATCACAAGGACCATATCTCCATCCGCATATTCAAGCCCTGCGCATAAGGCTGACTCTTTGCCAAAATTACGGCTGAGCCGTAAGGCTGTAACATTGGCATTTTGATTTGCAAGACTACTTAATTCCTGCCAGGTATCATCCTTTGAACCATCATCCACAAGGATAAAATCATAATTAATCTCATTCTTTATCAGTATCTCAGCAATAACTCCAATTGATTTTTTAATATGCTTTCCTTCCTGATAAACCGGTATTACAATTGATAATTTCGACTCTTTTGTTCTGATTTGATTTGTAAAATCTGATATACTTGCCATAGCTGACCTTCTTTGAGTGTTATTATAAAAACTGCTTTTATATTATACATGAAACAGTCACATTTTGCCATGTTTTTGTAAAATTATTGTACAATCTTTTTTGACCAAAATCTATGAATTCTTTGATTTTTAGATATAAAAAATCAGATTGGACCGTTTCCTGATGTATTTATAAGAAAAGGCTGTCATACATCTGTATTTTCTACCGAAATGTGGCAGCCTTAGGCTTAGATTATTTATATTTAATGGTCATAGGTTTATAAAGTTCCGGTCGCCTTATAAAGTATTTTATCCTCCAGAAAAGGATTATCGGTGAATATTTTGTCTACTTCATTATCCTTTAGACCCTTGACTGCCTCAGCAGCCGCTTTCAGAATACTTGCATCCGTGAAAATATCTCCCAGCTTAAAATCCATGTCACCGCTCTGACGAATTCCAAAGATATCGCCCGGGCCTCGCAGCTTCAAGTCCTCACCTGCGATAAAGAACCCGTCATTGGATTTATTCAGTATCTCAAGACGCGCCCAGGCCTCCTTGCTACTGCTGCCACAGACAAAGATACAATAGGATTGATGACTTCCGCGGCCAACACGTCCTCTTAACTGATGAAGCTGGGCAAGACCAAAACGTTCGGCATTCTCTACCATCATGACCGTGGCATTCGGTACATTGACTCCTACCTCAACAACAGTCGTGGATACCAATACCTGTATCTCGTTATTCGAAAATCGTTCCATAACATCGTTCTTATCCTTCGGCTTCATTTTACCATGCAGATATTCAACAGTAATATTCGGACTTAGGGCTTCCTTCAGGCGCTCCGTGTATTCAATCACATTCTCTGCCTCGACTTCTTCACTTTCTTCCACCATTGGACAGATAACATAAGCCTGCCTGCTGCCCGCTACCTGTTTATCAATGAAACGGTAGGCACTTGGACGGTAATTCGTATCTACCACACAGTTTTTAATAGGAAGCCTCTGTGCCGGCAGCTCGTCCACAATCGAAATATCGAGATCTCCATACAGGATGATTGCAAGTGTTCTTGGAATCGGAGTCGCACTCATTACAAGCACATGAGGATTTCCACCTTTATTCATCAAAGCTTCTCTCTGTTTTACACCAAAACGGTGCTGCTCATCGGTTATAACAAGCCCCAGCTGGTCATACTCTACTTTCTCCTGGATTAAAGCATGGGTACCAACTACGATATCCGTTTGATGGGCTTTGATTTGTGAATAGACCTCCCGTTTCTCCTTCGCAGTCATGGAACCTACCAGTATGCTGACAGATATTCCATACTCCGGTAATAATTCGGTCAATGCTTTATAATGCTGCTTTGCCAATACCTCCGTCGGAACCATAAAGCTTGCTTGAAAACCATTCTTTACTGCCATCAGTAAAGCAAGCACCGCAAGGATTGTCTTACCCGAACCAACATCACCTTGAATTAGCCGGTTCATTACAAACTCCCCGCGTAAATTCTCTTTTATTTCTCCCCAAACTCTTTGCTGCGCATTGGTTAAAGGATAGGGTAATGCTTTGATCAGCTGTTCACATTCTGAGCTTTCCTTCATGACATAATTCGAACGTTGAATTGTCTTCTTATCCTTTAGCTTTCGAAGAGCCAGTGAATAAAGGAAGAATTCATCAAAAACCAGACGCTGCCTTGCTTTCATCATACTTTCCCTGTCCTTTGGAAAATGCACTTCCCGAAGGGCTTTCGTTCGATCCAGAAGAGCATATTCTTTGGAGATCTGCTTTGGAATATAATCCTTGGCAAACGTAAGCTCCGTCAGCACCTGTTTCATCGCTTTCGAAATGGCTGCATTGGTAATCCCTTCGGTGAGCGGATAAATCGGCTGCAGCACTTTTAATAATCTATAATAATCCTCTTTCTGATATATATTGGGCTGTTCTATTACTAAAACTCCGTTCTTACGGATTACTTTCCCCCGGAAGATATAATAAGTACCGATCCTAAGAGTCTTCTGCAGGAACGGCATATTGAACCAGGCTAGGTATATTGCACCGCTTAAGTCTTTCACCTGGGCATTCATAATCTGAAGATTACGCACCTTTTTTACCTTAGGCACCGCAGACAGGGAGGCTTCGATTGAGGTGGTTATTCCTTCCGCAATCACTGATATCGGTATGGGTCTGTCAAATTCCTCATAGCCTCTTGGATAATGCTCCAACAGATCCTGAACCGTCTCAATCCCAAGCTTACGAAAGGACTTTTCCGTCTTCTCTCCTATTCCTTTAATTACCTTAATATTATCATTCGCTTCCATACCGCACCTCCTCTTTGGAAAGCTGAATCACCTTGATTCATTATAAACGAAATCCAAATAATTAAAAAGGTTATAAATTTCAAAATTTATGAAAATGGCTATTGACAATTCATTTGCTCCATTGTATTATTGTATTAACCACTTAATACAGTAGTACAACAGAAAGGAGATAATTGAATGCAATGGGAACTTGTTTCAGAACGCCCTGTTTATATACAGCTCATTGAGCAAATACAGGCAGGAATAATATCAGGATATTTCAAACCGGGGGATAAATTGCCATCCGTCAGAGATCTGGCAGCTGAGGCAACGGTAAATCCGAATACCATGCAGAAAGCACTTGTCGACCTGGAACGCACCGGACTGATCTATACCAACCGGACCAGCGGCAGGTTCATCACCTCGGATGAAATGATGATTAAGAAGTTAAAAAGCCAGTCAGCCAGGGAATTGGTTCAGGATTTTATTGAACGGATGAAGCAGCTTGGCTTTGAACCGGACGAAACCTTAGATTATGTAACAGACCTGGTAAAAAACAACCGTAAAGAAACAAATTAAGCGTTAATCGCAGATGGGAGTATTGTTAGATGAATACTATTTTAGAGTGCAAATCACTTACTAAAAAATTTTCCGGACTTACCGCTCTTAACAACGTTAATCTGACGCTGGAGCGTGGCCGTATCATTGGACTCCTTGGTCCAAACGGAAGCGGCAAAACAACTTTAATCAAAATAATTAACGGATTGCTGGTACCCAATTCAGGTGAAATCCTGATTAATGGTAAGAAGCCCGGTCCCGAAACAAAGAAAATCGTATCTTATTTACCTGAAAAAACATATTTACCTGAATGGATGCGTGTGTCAGATACCATTGAATTCTTTAAGGATTTTTATAAGGATTTTGATGAGAAAACCTGCTACGACATGCTGGAGCGTCTTCACCTGGATCCGCAAAAGCGTATGAAATCCTTATCCAAAGGAACGAAGGAAAAGGTACAGCTGATCCTTGTAATGAGCCGCAAAGCTGATCTGTATTGCCTTGATGAGCCGATCGGCGGCGTTGACCCTGCTGCCAGAGATTATATTCTTAATACCATCATTTCGAACTATAACGAGAATGCAACGATCCTGATTTCTACCCATTTGATCGCTGATATCGAAAAGGTTCTGGATGAAGTTATTTTCATCAAAGATAGTTTTGTAACCCTTCATGCATCCGTGGATGATATCCGCAGCAAGGAAGGTAAATCTGTAGACACATTATTCAGGGAGGTATTCAGATGTTAAGCAAGTTATTTAAGCATGAAATGAAAGCGACTGCCAGATTGCTTCTGCCCATATATTTAATTTTGGCAGTCTTAACGATCATGGATCGTATTGTTATATACCTGCATATATTCAAAGGTGTATTGGCCATAATCCCAGGATTTATTACTTTTGCTTATGTTATTTCTTTAATAGCAATCATTGTAGTGTCCTCTGTCATTATCATCATTCGTTTTTATAAAAACCTGATGACGGATGAAGGTTATTTGATGTTTACTCTGCCAGTCAAATCATATGAACTGATTAACTCCAAGCTGCTGGCCTCTGTCATTTGGACTGTAGCCAGCTTTGCAGGTGTTATTGTATCCTTATTGATTATATTTTCAGGTTCTCCTCAATTTTCACAACTTCCGAATGTCTGGAGAGAAATGGTATCCGTTATTAAAAGTCAGTTAGGTGATACTACGACTATATTTGCAATTGAGATGATTTTAATGATTATCATAAGCATACCGAATAGTATCCTGATGATATATGTATCTATCGCAGTCGGACAGTTCTTCAACGGACATAAGGTTCTTGGTTCTTTTGCAGCTTACATTGGTATCAGTACTGCAATACAGATATTTACCACAGTTATTACAGTCATATTCAGTTTATTATTCAGAAATGCAGTATCTGATATTAATACGATAACCCAGATTATGTTCCCCGTCGAAATCCTGTTCCTTCTGGTTCTGAATGTGGCATATTATTGGGTAACGAATTTTATCTTCAACAGAAAGCTGAACTTAGATTAATAAACTTGATTACATCTACAAGGGCCACGATATCCCAGCCTCCTCCTTCACTGTTACAATAACTTGACCGGGAAAATATACCATCAAGGTAAAGGTGACAAGCAGAAAGGAAGTTACAAGTTCACTTGGGATGAATAGAATAGATACTTTGAAAAGACCCTGGACGGTGTATAAAGTACACTTCCAGGGTTTTTGATTATTTTTTTTGTCCTTTTTGTAATCGAAATTTACTTTCCGAGATAACCAGTCCAAGCAATGTAAGGATCATACCTATGGCTGCCATTCGTGTGATCTTTTCATGCAGGACAAGGATGGAGGTAATAACAGTAACTACCGGTACCAAATAGATATATACGCTGGTTTTCACGGCACCCAACAGCTTTACCGCATAGTTCCAGGTAACAAAGCACAGAGCAGAGGCACCCAAGCCAAGGAACAATATATTAAACAGATTAACCGGTTTTATTACCTGCTCTGCCTTGATATCAAAGCCAAAGATGAACATAGCCGGTATCATGAATAAGATACCATAGAGAAAGGTTCTTCTCGTAACATGTATCGTATTATACCCATATGTACTGATTTTTCTGGTTAGAATGGAGTAAATTGCCCATACAAATGCAGCCAGTATGGCAAGGAAATCGCCAATCGGATTAAGCCTGAGGTTCTCACTTCCATCAAAGCTGATGATACAGATTCCAACGATAGCTACTAAAAAGCCGAGAAAGAAATTGAATCTCAGCTTCTCTCCCTCCAGAAAAAAATGCGCCAGAATTGCTGTAAACATCGGTGCTACCGATAATACAACTCCGATATTGGAAGCCATGGAATAGGTAAGAGCGATATTTTCCAATAAATAATAAAGAGTAATACCCGTTAACCCGGCAAATACAAAGATGATTTCATGCTTTTTATTTTTCATGATCATCCTGGAAGGAGCCGCGATGGTTAAGGCAACGATACTTATGACAAACCTGATGAATAGTATTTCAAAAGGTGTAAATTCCCTTAATAGAATTTTCGTTGAAATAAATGTGGTACCCCAGATAATGATTGTAAATAGTGCGATGACATGCCCAGTTGTATTTTTGTCCTTTTCCATAATTCCCTTTCATGATATCGTAGAAAGCCTAATTCTCTCCATCTACCTTAAATATATTCTGGTATTGCTTCGGCGTAAGCCCAATATATTCTTTAAAATGATTCGTAAAATGACTTTGATCGGAAAATCCAGCCTGCATAGCCGCATCAAGAGGTGAAACTCCTGATTCAAGCAGCTTTTTCGCTTTGTTAATCCGTATTGTCTCAAGATAACGATATGGAGTGATTCCCACCTGTCTGGCGAAGGACCGAAGCATGGAGTATTTATTAATATTCAGATAGCTGCTGATTTCTTCTAAGGTTATCCGCTCCGTATAATGTTCATCAATATAATCACAGATTGCTTTCATTTCATCAGGAATCACATCTTTAGTAACCTGAGGATGTGTATTTGTGAAGTCCGTAATTAATTGCTCTATCAGATAATAAAAAGCTTCCTCTTTCCGAAAATCCTGACATTCTTCCATAATTGCTTCATGAAGCTCCCGTAACAGTATAACATATTCACTTTGAAAAGCTACGGTTGGAATAAAATTCGGTAAATACGCTTTACCTGTTATCTCCTTCACTGCCTTCTCCATTACTTCCCTGCTAATATTAATCGAGCGGTAATCCAGGGTATTCTGATCCAACTGTTCGCAGGCGTGGTTATCCATGGGATTTATCAGAAGAAGGTCACCGCATCCGACGATATATTCTTTATTTCTGCAGAATAATAATCTTTTTCCGTTTTCAATAAAACCAATAACATAATGTTCATGAAAATGATTGGGAAACTTCTGCATGATTCCTTTAAATCGGTAGGCTTCTATCCCAAGATCCTTATCAAAGCGAACGCATCTTTCTTCCTGCTCCAAGGACGGACCTCCTTTCTATATCTATATCATGGATTTTTACAATACGTTAATTCTATCATAGATACTATAAAAATTCTTGTATGAAATTGACTAAATTAACATTCATGCAATAAGCTGATTATAGTGAAGATTTTTCAACTGGACAAGGAGAACATACGCAGGGGTGCAGCAGGGCTGCGCCACTTGCAGAACCTTGTGTCGTCATCAGTCCAAAAATAAACAATACCCCCCTATAGGAGCAGTCATTTTAAATAGCTGTTCCTACAGGGGGGCGACCACGAAGAGTCATTTCACAATTTCTCCTATTCCGCTAATTTCTGGTAGTATAGAATAATGATAGAATGGCTGGAAGTAAAAACTATTGTATCAATTAGACAATAGATACCGAAAAATTTATATATAACCTGTTATTAAATTTTTTTCATCTGAGATTGTTATGGTAAATTTATGAAGTTTGATGTAGTATAATTTTGTAAGTAATTCATGTTTATTATAAACAACAAACTTGATAAATTGGATGAATATTGATGGTTAATGGAAAAAGCTTTTATAAAGAGTTTTATAAAGGGTTTTATAAAGAGCTTATATAAAAAGGGAGGATTATGAAACGGTCAATTACAAAAAAGGTAAGTATTCTTCTTATGAGTGTTACACTTATGTCTCTTAGTGGCTGCCTGCAAAAAACAGAGAATGAAGTTGAAACAGATATAATAAATACCAAAGAAGACGTACAGGATGAAGTAACTGCCGATAATAAAAATGCAGTAACAAATTTTCAAGTAATCAATGAGAAGGATATTGTATTTGATGAAGATTTTATTATCCCTGATTATGATGTGATTAGTACAGATAAAAAAAGTATTGTTACTCAATCAGAAGGATTTTTTGCCGGGACCGACACTAATTGGTATACGATAGAAAACAATGGTATCGTTTATTTTTACTATCAATTGCTAGATAAGGATTCAAAACCAATATCAGAACCAACTTATTTGAATTATGCTATCGTGGGAGAACAATACACCCTTGCATGTGGTATTCATGTAGGAATGACAGAGGAGGAAGTATATGCTCTTTTACCGGATTGTATTAATTGTAAGCCAAACAGTTCTGAAGGAGCTATTGCAAACGGAGTACTAACCTGGAATGTAAATTCATTTCCTGAAGGCTGGTGTGAAAGTTATTGTGATATAATCATGGTAAATATAGAATATGGCGAAGAATTACCGTGGTATCTTGGTATTATGTTAGATAAGGATAGAGTAGTTAAGGCCATTACAACATGCTTACCAACAGCTGGCTAAATTAATTCCAACCTATTATTGTGACGGAGCCGAGATTGTCTCAAATCTGTGTAAACTCAAAAAACTGATATAAACTTTAATAGTTACGTATGGACATGAGCCAAAAAATAAGTGTAATTGTCTCCCACTATCAGGGTCTGCAATTACACTTATTAATATTGATTTATCTAAATAACCGTACATATTACTCATTAATAGCGTTTTTCCTATCATTTAATGTTTTCATAGAATGCCTATTGAAAAAAGTAAACGGAAGCTTCTTAAGTTAATTCAATCCATCTTAACGCAATCTTCTATCTTCAAACCTTCTCATCGCCTCAAGGCAGTTGATCAATTCCTGGATTCGTTGTTCCAGAGGTCCTTCGTTCACAGCACAGTCTAAGGCAACAGCCATATCATTAATCAGGCGGTCATCCAGATGTTTCTTGTTCGTAGTTAATACTTCCAGCTTTTTTGTATAGGATTCAGCATCCAGGAATTTTAATAATAGTAAATTCACTGATCCATCCGGCGTATTGATATCGTAATTTTCATTCTGACCGGATAATTGTTCCTTATTATCCGTAATGACCTTTTCATCAGTATCAGGCAATGTTATAGAAGGCAGCGGTTCTGCGGCTGTATTACTCTTTGCAGCAACCTCCGACACTTTAACTGCATCTGATTCCTCAACAGTTATATCTGGATTCCATAGTTCAAAACGGAATTTCTGTTTTACATCCGGATACTTCACGTGATCAACTTCACTCAGGAACATTTCCATAGGTCTGACATATGTTTTAAAATTACCGTATAAGGCCTGATATACAACCATGGCTTCTTTGGTCTCGGTATGTGTGGCAACAGTTATTATCTGATAAGGCTTACCCTTAAAATGCTTATATATTTCCCCTTGCTTAGGTAACCTGTTATTGTCCATTGCTCATCCTCCTATTAAGGATATTATAATGGTATTAAAATAGTGGTTCGCCTTCACGTTCGAACCACTAAATAATCACATTCACTTCATTATTCTACTGATAATACATAATAGTAAATCGGTTGACCGCCATAATGAATCTCGACATCAAGATTTGGATATAACTCCATTACATCCTCAGCCAGATTAGTGGCATCCTCTTCACTAACTTCTTCACCATAATATAAGCTGATCAATTCAGATTCATCATCTGCAAGACAATTAATTAACTCTATCGTCGTATCCTTGATTTCTTCACCAACAGATAGAATTGTTTTATCACCGATACCCATGATGTTACCCTGCTTGATTTCCTTGCCGTCTAAGCTTGTATCTCTGACAGCATAAGTAACCTGGCCGGATTTCACACGCTTCATCTCTTCAGCCATTCTGGCAGCATTCTCTTCCGGAGATTTATCATAAACAAAATTAATCACTGCAGTGATACCCTGAGGAACTGTCTTGGAAGGAATGACATAGATATTCTTTCCCTCTGTCAGGTGCTTTGCCTGCTCTGCTGCAAGAATAATATTGCCGTTATTCGGTAAAATAAAGATATTATCTGCATTTACTTCACTGATAGCATTCAGCATATCCTCTGTGCTGGGATTCATGGTCTGACCACCCTTAATGATATAGTCAACACCAAGTCCCGTAAATATCTCATCTAAGCCTTCACCCATGGATACAGCGATAAATCCTGCCTTCTTTCTGGGCTTATTCTCAGCTGCTTTCTTTTCTTCCGTCTTCTGCTGCACAGCCGCTTTGTCAGCTTCCTTAATTACTCTTTCATTGTGTTCTTCTCTCATGTTGTCGATCTTCATCCGTGTCAGGGAACCATACGTTAATGCCTTCTGAATTGCAAGACCAGGGTCATTCGTATGTATGTGAACCTTAACAACATCATCATCCGATACAACTACGAGTGAGTCTCCGATGGACTCTAAGTAAGCTTTAAATGCTTCTTCCGTCTTATCGTTATATTCTTTTTCCAGCATGATAATAAATTCTGTGCAGTATCCGAATTTAATATCATCGGTAGATATTCTCTCTCTGGTGCGACCTTCTTCTGCTGCTGCTTCATTAAGCGCAACACTGGCAAAGGATACTTCCTTGCCGATCAGTGCATCATATGCACCTTTAACAATTTCCAGTAAGCCCTGTCCGCCGGAATCAACCACTCCAGCTTCCTTTAATACCGGTAAAAGCTCTGGCGTATTCTTTAATACAACCTCCATATGAGCTATTACTTCACGGCAAAAATATACCAAGTCATCTGTTTCCGAAACTAATTGTGCAGCTTTCTCGGCAGCTCCCCTTGCTACTGTTAAGATTGTACCTTCCTTAGGTTTCATAACGGCACGGTAAGCTGTCTCTACTGCTTTTTGTAAAGCATTTGTCATAACAGTTACATTGATCTCTTTATAATCTCTGATTTCCTTTGAAAAGCCACGGAATAATTGGGACAAGATGACACCTGAATTGCCTCTGGCTCCGCGGAGAGAACCTCCGGATATTGCCTTAGCCAATTCTTCAATGGTAGGATTGGAAAGTGCATTTACCTCCTTCACTGCAGACATGATGGTAAGGGTCATGTTCGTTCCAGTATCACCATCCGGCACGGGAAATACATTCAATTCGTTAATTATCTCTTTTTTCGCTTCTATACTAGCGGCACCAGCAAGAAACATCTTCTTGAGAGTAGCCGCATCTATCGTCTTAATAACCACTGGTTCTTCCTCCTTAAACGTTGTTCATCTCAGGATCAGTCAATAACTCTGACACCTTCTACATAGATATTGATTTTCTTTACCTCGAGTCCTGAGAATTCTTCAACATTATACTTTACGTTACTGATCAGATTATCAGCAACTGCGGAAATACTCACACCATAGGAGACGATAATATGCAGGTCGATTGTAATCCTATTTTCTTCTATTGTTACATTGACACCGTGGCTTAAGCTTTCCTTTTTTAAAAGTTTAACGATGCCGTCCTTCATATTGACGGATGCCATCCCTACTACACCAAAGCATTCGATTGCAGAAGCTCCGGCATATTTTGCCAGTACATCATTGTCAATTAATATCTCACCGATTTTTGTATTCATATGTCCTTTCATAATTACCTCCATTTCGGCTATGATGCTGAAATTATCTACTGCCTTTATACTATGTTTGGATTATACTTCATTATAACATATATTTCACGATAAGCAAAGCTTGAAAACTTTATATAATATAGTATACCCACTTTTCACTATAGGGTAAACATATGTCCAACACAGCTCTCAGCTTTCGTGTTAACGTTCCATCATTTTTTCGTGTTAAGTAATGATTTGACTGCATAATATATAGTACTCCCCATATAGATTGGAAGTGACAATTATGAAGAGAATGATTGGTTTTATACTGTTCTGGATTGCTATTGGTATGACTATCATGCTATTCATTACAAATGGAATCTTAGCAATATGTATCATAATTCTATGTTTATTGCTCGGTTATAACTTATTCTGCTGTTGAGTCTGCTCATCGTACTGTCATCGAAAATGCCAGCAGAATATCGTATAAATCATTCTTTTTTCCGATACGAGTCAAAAAAAAAGAGGGTGTCAAGATCCCCTGACACCCATCGTTTTCCTTACGCGCGTTCTACTTTACCGGATCTAAGACAGGAAGTACAAACATACAATTTTCTTGCTGCACCGTTAACATTTACCTTAACAGATTTTACGTTGGATTTCCACATCTTGTTAGATCTTCTATGAGAATGACTCACAGCGATTCCAAAGTGAGCACCTTTATCACATATTGAACATTTAGCCATCAAAAGCACCTCCTTAGGGATAATATAGACCCAATTGGCCCTACAAACATACTTATTCTAACAGAATATGATTTATAATGCAAGCATAATTTTGTTCTTCCGTACTAGTTTTGCAAGTGCTTTCATAATAAAATCCTTATATCTGCATACCAGCATCTATTCATGCATTGTTGTTTCTGCCTGATTCTTCAAGGCTTCTTCTACCTTTTCGTCGATATCATCTTTCTTCTTTGAACCCTTGGTAAATTTATTAATGAGGTCCGGCACCATATCAAGAATCTTGGTAACACTGTCCTGTTCCTTAATATTAACAAGCTTAGAGGAACCGTTCTGGATTACAAGGACGGAACTGGGTGAGATCTTTCCACCCATACCACCACCGGCATTATTCTTATTGTCGTTAGCGAATGCTCCTGCTGCCACACCGAAGCTAACCTCTACCAGAGGTAATATAATTGTTTCATTATCTACTCTGACTGCGTCACCAACTACTGTTTTTGTTGTAATAAAGCTATCCATACCTTTAAATAACGATTCTACTGTTGAATTAAAATGATTCTCTGCCATTTATAACGCCTCCTTTAATATTTGAAAGTTCTTCTTTAACTGTTGAAATCTTTTATCTAATATAAGCTTAATTACTATTATTAGTAATGTAACTAATCTTATTCTGCCCCGTGCATAATGCTTTCCTTCAAAAATCTTATTTTCAAAATCAGGAATAATCTGTATCCTGTCACCATAAAAGCTATATAGAATTCCCATGGCACCCAGAGCTTGTCCAGTAGAACATGGATCCCCGGTTCCAAATACAATCCTGGATTTTAATTTTCTTGGCAGGATATGTTTTAATATTTTCCTCAGACTTCTGTAAGTGATTTTAAAACCCTGACGGTTATACTCATCTTTTATAAATTCTAGGATCAGATGAATTTTATGCTTAATATTGGCCGCCGTTTTTAAAATGTTAACGATTTTATCCTTCAAACCTGCGAAAAACGCTTTTATTCTGTCCTTTAGGTTTTTTATTTTCATAAAGAACTTATGAAAAATAGATTCTTTATCTTCTTTTTGTTCTTGATCCTTTGATATGTTAACTTCCAGCTGTACTGGCTGCTTCTCTTCAGGTTTCGTTGTCTGAATCTGCTCCGGTTTATTATTTGGTTTATTCTCTGGTTTATTCTCTGGACTAATCTCTGGTTTATTCTCCAGTCCATTTTCCGGTTTATCCTCTGGTCTATTCTCCTTGGATTGTCTTAATTCCAGAACTTGCTTCTGCACCGGTTCCGGCTTTGACTCCGATTTTGGCTCCGTCTTCGTTATATCTACTGGTTTATTAATTAATTCATCTGCGTCCTTTGTTCTTTGTACATTGGTACTGCTGTCTTTCTTTGTTTCGGTAATCCTATTGGTTTCTTCTTTCCGTCTTGATTTATTATCTTCTGATAAATCGGATGCTTTGTTATTAACCTTATCTTTTTTCCTCTTCTTTTCGACTTTCGTTTTCTCAGCCGGGTTTTTCGGCTGCAGATTATCGTATAACGTAATCCACAACACTTTCACGTTAATATGAAGTACACCCTCCAGATGCGTGATACGGGCATGCAAAAGATGCAGCAGCCAGCTTGCACTGGCATCCACCCGCAGCAAATCTTCTCCGTGTTCTGCCACAGCCCTGTATCGTATGGGAACGAGCAGAACAGTCAGTATGATAAGTAATAGCAGGCCTATGACAGCAAGCAGAATTATCCCTATTATTTTTAAGATCAGAAGTATTACATGTAGCATCTTTCGATATCAACCGCCTGTCACATTATAATTAATAACATTATCCGGAAATTTTATGTAAAGTATGCTCTGACATCAAAATTCCCGGTCTGATTATAAATCTCCATAAGCATATCCTTAACCAGATGGATTGCCTCATCTTTTCCTTTTGCAAGTCCGACAATTTGAATCTGGGATTTCTTATAAAATGGGAACAGAAGTTCATTCGCATCCATTATATCAAACAGATTATCCGGATGAGATGCGAATGCAATGCAATATACCTCAAAGGTAGCTTCCCTGTTATTAATCGAAGCAATTACCTTTTCCTTCTTCTTTTTCATCTTTTCGCCCACATAAAGACGTGATGTCCATGAAATCATAAGAACCCCTTAATCTAATATATATTCAAAAATATCATAACGTAAGTATACCACATATTACCATCAATAATACAGTCCTAATCCGTCATTATCTCATTAATTATCTCAAAGCAGGCTGCTTTTTCATAAATATCGGAGCAGCGTTCCAGACTGTATAATACATAATCCATAACTTCTTTATGATCGATAAAGAAAACCGGCATTTTATTCAGGGTATTTGCCATGACTGCCCGGCTGATGACTTTATCATGCTTATGAAATAAATCTGACAATTCCTCCTCGAGCAATTTTACTTCCTTCTCTGCTCTTTCCTCATCAACAACAACGGATTCTGCTTTTTCCGATTCAAGATCTATAAATAAGCTGCTGGATAATAAGTCCTTCGTGCGAAGCAGAACATGGAGCAGAGACTCCAGCATCAGGCTTTGTGCCAGCGGTCTGTGAGTGGTATTCACTTCATAAAGGGCATCCTCCATGGTTGAGATTTCATAAGAAAGCTCCTCCTGAACTCCTTCGATATCCGTAAACTTCTCCATCTGATCCATTGAGAGTTCTTTTTTCTCGTTTAGGATAAAATAATGATTTATTTCCTGTAATATATTACGAGCCGTCTCTTTTGCATTATCTGCTTCTGACGGAACCATGCCGGCATACGGTGAGCACAGAAGTAACGCATATACCTCATTGATAATTTCCTGAAGACTGAAATAGACAGTAGTTTCGATCTCTAAGGTTATCGTTGCAGCCTGTAATGAGCTTAAAGCCTTATCATAGCTTTCCTTCGTAAAGTCCTTATAATCTAACTGTGCCAATAACTCCTTCTTTTCCCAAAGTCCTGGATAAAGCTTCTCCATGCCCTCCTCATGATATAGCATAGCGGAAGTTTTCAGCATATATAAATAGGAATCAAGAGAGGATAAGTCAGCACCAAGATATGCCTGGATACTCCCCTTCAGTAATTCAAAATACTTCTGCTTCGTTATGCGTATCGGAAGCTGACCGATGATTTCCTTTATCTTCTCGTTGATGATCAGATTATCTTCCGAATTAAAGATGTAACGAAGGATTTCCTTCGCAAACTCTTCTTCGTTAAAAGAGGTTACTTCCTCTTTAAACCGATACTCCAGACGATTCAGTACATACTCATAGGTCTGGAAAATATCCGTATATGCGGTCAGTGCATCCATCCGCTTCATGATTTCCTTACGAAGCGTATCAACAGCACTCAGGGCTTCTTCACGATTAACCCCGCTCTTACTTTCCAATATATTGTCCTTGATTATGTTATTTAATCTTATGGTTAATTCTAAAGCATCCTTGCTCCGGGTATTCTCATCATCACAATAAGCTTCATAAAATGCAAAATAATGCATGGCAAGTCTTACACCTGCATAAGTCGTATAATGATCGGAAAGCTGATTGAAGATTTTCGGGATATTCTCCTCAAGCATCCTTCCGCTGCGAATCTCTTTGTTAATTTGATTTATATTCTTGTCCATTTTATTTACCGTCCTGTTCTATTCTTGCTTAATTTAATAATATGCTTTTCCTGTAACAAATCAATCAATATTAAAAGCAATAGCAGCACAACAGCCATGATCATAAGGATACGATGTCCCTGCGTCAGGGTATCGAGTTGGCTGCCGTATATTATTATATCAGTAAAGCCCTTAATAAACCAGCTATTTGGTATAAATTTTACCACATTATCCAACATACTCTGATAAAATCCCTGTAAGAGGTGGTAAAAGCCTAATCCCCCGGTGATCAGGATGAATATCGAAACAAACACCTGATAGGACAGCATCCGTCTGATTACTTTGGTTAACAGAAGCATCAATTCGCCGAGTACCGAAGCATTCAGTAGCAAAAGCAGATACGAGCTTAACCAAAGCCGCGGCTCCATGATTTTCACCTGATAAAATACTATAAATGTAAAAATTAGAGACAAGCTGCCTTCCCAGAAAAGTAAAGCGAATAAATTGCCCATATCACGCTTTAAGATATAAAATCTTGTTATCTGTAATCGTAAAACTAACCCATTTTCTTTTTCCTTAACGTTCTGCGATAGGATAAACATAGCAATAAAGGCCATCACTAATCCCAGAATTCCGAAAATGAATTGCTGATATAAAACCGTATTGGATAACCTGGCTCCGGCAGCCGTTTTCGTATCCGGATTGCTGTAATGTGTCTTGAATGTAAAATTAAAATCTTCGCTTGTCAATATTATTTTATCCATGTAGCTTTGGTATTGCTCCAAAGATAATTTCTGGCCTTCATAGGGCAGCTTTTCATAGTAATGGAAGCTAGTATAAAAGCAGACCGGATAGATCATCTCACCTGCAACGATATCAGCGATGACCGATGCTGACTTATTATCTTCTTTATAATACATAGAAATCAACCCGTTCAGGTTACCTGCCATCAGATTTTTTTCATAATCTTTTTCAATGATGAAGATTGAAGTTATCATTTCATCCATCAGAAGCTTCTTTAAATCTTTTTCACTTAGCCCAATTACCCTAAGTGTATCCACTTGCTTTAATCCTAAAATCAATTCCCTTGAACTATTGCTGTTATCATAATCTACAACACCGATTGGAAGCGAGCTCATATCCTCTGCCGATATGGACAAGGCTCGGACCAGGAAAGAAAATAATATGACAGAGCCAAATAAAACAGCCAGCGTGATATAATCTTTGCAGATTAATTTCATACGTATATGAAAGATGCAGCAAATATCTGATAATCCGGAGGAAATTCTAGATATCATCATGAATCACGCTCCTTCGATGCAGTATGGCTACAGCAATGCAATACAAACCAATGGAGATCATGATAAAACCAGCTGTCGCTGTACTAATCCCCCTAAGCTGGCCCTGACTGATATTTAAAATACTCCTTAATATGTAATAAAAGGGAGTAAATCTGGATAATGTCAGCATATCCTGTGGGAGAAACTGAATTGGAATAATTCCTCCCCCTATGATGGAGAAATAAAACAGCAACAGATTCCCTATAAGAATAAATCGCTGTACGGTACCAAATAAGGCACATAAAAACACAGCCTGACAGATACTGAACATTGCAAAAGCCACACAGGACAGGATAATATCTATGGACAGGGCCCTTCTGCTTAGAAGGAAAAGTGCTGAAGCAGTAAATAAAGTCAGTAGTCCAAGATATACTGCAAGCTTGGCAGTAACAAACAAAGGAAACGAAGTTTTCGTCGTACGCAGTCTTGTAAAGGTTCCCTGCTGCATTTCCTTCAGAAGCTGATAACCGGCATATAAGCCAAAATATAAGGATGACATCACAAGAACTGACCCTATATAATAGTGGAGTATGCTCGTCATAGGGAATTGGCTGATCGGCTTAAAATTAAAGAATTCTTCCTTGCCAAGAGCAGTAAAAATCAAATCTATAGAGACTGTGCGGTTGGTTTTGGTAACCAGACTGGAATCCATTCCTGCCTCTTCCATAATATCATATAGCCCGACGGCATTCACTTCCACTGAGGCAATATATTTTTCATAGCTGTTCAATACATTTTGGAACAGGATTGCTTTTGTTGTGTCCTTTATATTCAGGGTAACACTGATCGGAGAGTTCTCAAGCTTCATCATATTCATAGTAAAATCCTTGGGAATCTCCAGGTATACATCCAATTTACCCTGTTGAAATTCGTCTTTTATCTCATCTTCCGTTCCTGTTACAACCTCCACGAAGCTGGTAAAGGTCTTACTGCTGCTAAGATAGTTCAATAACAGCTTGGAATAAGCACTGTCATCCTTATTGATGACTCCCAGCTTCAGCAGCTGCGCAGAGGGTTCTGATGTATTCTGTACATGATAAGAAGTGCCTATTATAAATATAATAAGCACTGTCAGAATTCCTATCCATATTTTTTTATCTGAGAATAGCTCTTTTATTTCTTTGCCAATCGTGTGAGACATTTTTCCTCCAAAGGAAAAAGTTTTACTGATTTTTCACATGCTCATGGGTGAATAGATGATCCATGCAGTATTCATAATTACCGTCACACTTGGAGCAGAAACGGAACTCCAAATTGTCCCCGTCCAGTTCTGTTCTGCCGCATACCGCGCATTTATGTCTGGTAATTACGTTACGCCCCTTGAACTGGGTAACATTGCCCGTATTCTTGCCTTCGTTCATCTGTCTTCGATAGTTCGCCTTACGTTTGATTTCGCTGGGTGATATTCTTCGGTAGTTTCTGGTCGCAAAGAAGAAAATAATAAAGTTGGCCAATGCCATCACCATCGGAAGCACCATAAAAGCCTGTCCTGAAACAATATTATTATAGATATCATATAGATAAATCGCTCCTTCCAGCCATGCCAGATACTTTGCTTTAATCGGTATCAGGAAATAAACATAAAAGGTCATATTGGGATAGAGGGCAGCAAAGGCAAAAAATAAGCTGCTGCAGATATATCCCATCGCAGAGGATGTATATAAGGATAAATTGATATGAAATACCAAATACATAATCAGGGATCCTAAGATATTAAAAATCACTCCCGCAAAGAAATACAGATTCAGACGGAAGGCTCCCCAGTGCTGTTCCAGGGTATTACCGATCAGGTAATAAAAATAGGTAGAGATTGCAAAGAACAAAATATTCCTGAAGGAATCCAGCGGTATGATAAATGTGATTAATCTCCAGACCTGCCCCTTTGCTATCATCGAAAAATCCAGAGACAGATATTGATAATATACGCCCGGCATAAAGGAACCGATGATAAGTCCAAGCATCAGTAATCCTACTACATATCTCATCAGATTCGGAATTGCGAATCGTCCAAATCTTCTCTCTAATTTATTCAGTAAATTCATCGAAACACCTGTACCTTTCAAGTAAAACTAAAAAACCTTCTTCTTTCTGAATACTAGTACGATAATGGCTGCTATCACCAATGCCATGCTGACTATGATATAAAATCCATAAGGCTGGTTCATTCCCGGAATATTCTTAAAGTTCATACCATAGAAGCTCGCAATCATGGTAGGGATGGAAAGAACAATTGTTACCGCAGCCAAAAACTTCATGACAATGTTCTGATTGTTGGAAATAATGGAAGCAAATGTACCCATAATGCCGGTCAAAATTCCATTATAAATATTCGCCATCTCGATCGCCTGCTTATTCTCGATAATCAGATCCTCCAGAAGATCCTCGTCCTCGGGATAATGCTTAATCGTTTCCAGCTTCAACATTTTTTCAAATACTACTTCGTTGGATCTGAGCGAAGTGGTAAAGTAAACCAGACTCTTCTCCAGCTCCAATAAATCAATTAATTCACGGTTCTGAGTGGAAATATGCAGCTTACGCTCGATTTCTTCACTCTTTCTGTCAATGGTACGCAGATTCTGCAGGAAGGTGGAAGCATTCCGATACAGAATCTGAAGAATGAAGCGCGTCTTCTTAAAGGTGTAGAAGTCTCTGACACGTCCATCAATAAAGCATTTTAATACCGGAGTTTCCTCCAGACATACAGTTATTATATATTCTTTTGCTACAATAATACCAAGAGGTATGGTTACGTAGCGATCTTTATCGTTTCTTTTTTCTAATGCAGGAATATCTACTAAAATTAAGGTATAATTCTCCTCTACCTCTATACGTGCACGCTCTTCCTCATCCAGAGGGGCTCTTAGATGATCTACTTCAATTCCCGTTATTTCTGCTATCTCCATCAGCTCAGTTGCGGAGGGTGCTGTCATTGCAATCCAGCAACCTTCTGTAATTTCAGTCATTCTGAGCAGTGAGCCATCTGCTGTTCTAAAAATATCGATCATAAGTGCTCCTTTCCGCTGCCTGATAAGCAGCGAAAACATTTATAATCATGCAAGGAGGATTTCCACCCGCTACGCCGTCATAATGCAGCTGCTTATCGCAGTTCCTATTCTGTTATATTTAAATTTCTGCTTATGACTACTACCGGGGCCGGCTTCCATCCTTACCACATCCTTTTTTCTTATTATAAAAATGCCCATGAATATGAGAATGAACTTATGATAAATTCATTCTCACCGATAATTGTAAAAATCTCATAAAACACAAAGAATACAGTGCTACTGTATTCTTTTTAAAACATATTATATGTTTTTCTAATACCTTTGTCAAACAAAACAATTTTTATTACTGTTTAAATTTTTAAATAAGTATAGCAGCTCTATCCTAGAGTGTTACACCGCCTTCTTCTGCTCCCGTTATCGGAAGCTTTAAGGTTGTTCCGGGCTGAAGATATATTTCCTTTAAGTCATTAAGAGAAAGCAAATCTCCCAGGTCAATTTCGTTCTTTTCAACGACACTTCCGAGGGTATCATTATCTGCCACCAGATACGTCGTAAAATTCGTATAATTTTTAGTTTGTGTATTCACCGGAATGCAGATTGCTTCATCAACCATAAGATTATACACGTTTACCAGTGGGTTAGCTTTCATTATCTCATCAATGCTTACGTTAAAATGTCTGCTGATTTTATAGAGAGTATCTCCTTGTTTTATTATATAGGTTATGCAATACATATAGGCTCTCCTTTTTCATGACGCTGTTAAAAATTAAAACGTCAGCTTTCCTATATAATATATTCAGCATAATTGAAATTGTTCTGGCAATAGTATCACCGTAAAACACATAAAATACTTAGTTTTTTAAGAATTAATTTACAATTCCTTTATATTTCGACGCAATAATATGATTGAACTTCATAATTATGTATCGTATAATATAGAAAGCTGATTTTTAGGAGCTTAATTTTTGCGTATCAATCAGGGAGAGTAAATAATGATAAATAATGGTAAATTAGGAATAGACATTGGTTCAACCACAGTTAAAATAGTGATCATTGATGGTGAGGGAAAAATTCTTTTCTCTGACTATGAACGTCACTTTGCTAATATACAGGAAACCTTGGCTAATTTATTTAAGAAGGCACAAGGGATTTTGGGGAACATATCCGTTTCTCTGGTTATTACTGGTTCCGGAGGATTAACCATTTCGAAGCACTTAGATATTCCATTTGTCCAGGAGGTAGTGGCTGTTTCTACTTCTTTACAGGATTATGCCCCTCAGACTGATGTTGCCATCGAGCTTGGCGGTGAAGATGCGAAAATCATCTATTTTACGAATGGTATCGAGCAGCGAATGAACGGTATCTGTGCCGGTGGTACCGGATCTTTTATCGATCAGATGGCAAGTCTTTTGAAAACCGATGCTTCCGGGCTAAATGAATATGCTAAAAGCTTCCAGGCAATCTATCCGATTGCTGCAAGATGCGGTGTATTCGCTAAGTCCGATATTCAGCCGCTAATTAATGAAGGTGCAACCAAACCGGATTTATCTGCCTCCATCTTTCAGGCAGTTGTAAACCAGACCATCAGCGGTCTTGCCTGCGGTAAGCCGATTCGCGGTAATGTTGCCTTTCTTGGAGGCCCCTTACATTTCCTTAGTGAATTAAAGAATGCATTTATCCGTACTTTGAATTTAACTGAGGAACAGGTAATTGCACCGGAACATTCCCATCTGTTTGCGGCGTTAGGTGCAGCGATGAGCTCGAAACCGGATGTCCAAAAGGAATTATCTGATTTATATCAGATGCTTTCCCGGGGAATAAAGATGGATTTTGAAGTTAACCGTATGCCGCCCTTATTCGAGAGTGAAGAAGAATACGAGGAATTCCGTGCAAGGCATTCCGTACATAACGTAAAAAAAGGAAGCTTAAAAGGCTATGAGGGTAATTGCTTTCTTGGAATTGATGCCGGCTCTACTACCACCAAGGTAGCCTTGGTTGGAGGAGACGGCTCCTTACTGTATTCCTTTTATAGTAATAATAACGGCAGCCCTTTAAAAACTACCATCCGTTCCATCAAAGAAATCTACGACCTGCTTCCAGAAAAAGCGAAAATCGTTCGCTCTTGCTCCACCGGTTATGGTGAGGCTTTGATCAAAGCTGCCTTAGTACTGGATGAGGGTGAAGTAGAAACGGTAGCGCATTATCATGCAGCAGCTTTCTTTGAACCCAAGGTAGACTGCATCCTGGATATCGGCGGCCAGGATATGAAATGTATTAAAATACGTAATCATACGGTTGATAACGTTCTGTTAAATGAAGCCTGCTCCTCCGGCTGCGGCTCCTTTATTGAGACCTTTGCGAAATCTTTGAACTATGAGGTGGAGGACTTTGCTAAGGTTGCGTTATTTGCGAAGAATCCGATCGACCTCGGAACCCGTTGTACCGTATTCATGAATTCTAAGGTAAAACAGGCGCAGAAGGAAGGAGCAACCGTTGCTGATATTTCAGCCGGTCTTGCTTATTCCGTAATAAAGAACGCTTTATATAAGGTAATAAAGATCACCAATCCGAAGGATCTGGGAGAGAAAATGGTTGTGCAGGGCGGAACCTTTTATAATGATGCCGTTCTTCGCAGCTTTGAAACCATATCCGGCTGTACTGCTGTAAGACCTGATATTGCAGGTATTATGGGTGCTTTCGGTGCGGCTCTGATTGCACGTGAACATTATGATGGCGAGGAGACCTCGATGCTTTCTCTTGAGCAGATTAATGAATTAAAATTTGATACTTCATTAGCACGCTGCAAGCGCTGTACCAATAACTGTCTCTTGACCATCAATAAATTCACCGGCGGCAGACAATTTATCACCGGTAACCGCTGCGAACGCGGCCTTGGCAAAGAGAAGAATGTTGATAATATTCCGAATCTCTTTGAATATAAATTAAACCGTTATTTCAATTATCCTTCCTTAACAAAGGAACAGGCAAAGCATGGTGCGGTGGGTATTCCCAGAGTGTTGAATTTGTATGAGAATTATCCTTTCTGGCATACCTTCTTTACGGAGCTTGGCTACCAGGTAGTATTATCTCCTACCTCCAGCCGTAAGATTTATGAGCTTGGTATTGAATCCATCCCGAGTGAATCCGAGTGCTTTCCGGCGAAGTTAGTGCATGGACATATCAAATGGCTTCTGGATCAGGGTATTAAGTACATATTCTATCCAAGCATTCCGTATGAACGTAAAGAAGTAAGCGGTACCAACAATCACTATAACTGCCCGATTGTTACCTCCTATCCGGAGAATATCAAGAATAATGTAGAAGAACTTCGTAATCCTTCCATACACTTTGAAAATCCGTTCATGTCATTTGAAAGTGACGAGATTTTAAGTAACCGTCTGACTGAGCTGTTTGCCGGCAAAGATGGTATCACAGAAGCAGAGGTTAAGAAAGCCTTTGCTGCTGCCTGGGAAGAGCTTAATCATGCCCGTGAGGATATGCGTAAGAAGGGTGAAGAAACCATGGCTTATCTTCACGCTTCCGGACGTAAAGGAATTGTGCTTGCCGGTCGTCCTTACCATGTTGATCCCGAGATCCATCATGGAATTCCGGAGCTGATCAATTCCTATGGTGTTGCTGTCCTTACGGAAGACTCCATATCCCATCTTGGAGAGGTAGACCGCCCGACCATCGTAATCGATCAATGGATGTACCACTCCAGATTATATGCTGCTGCCTCCTATGTGCGAACACAACCGAATCTGGAATTAATCCAGCTGAACTCCTTCGGCTGCGGTCTTGATGCAGTAACAACGGATCAGGTCAATGATATCCTGACTAAGTCGGGTAAGATATATACCGTATTAAAAATCGATGAGGTTAATAACCTGGGTGCTGCCAGAATTCGTATCCGTTCGCTGCTGTCAGCCGTTCGTGAGCGCGAAGATAAACACATTGAGCCTCATTTAGCATCCTCGGCTCATCACAGGGTTATTTTTACCGAAGAAATGAAACAAAACTATACCATCCTTGCTCCTCAGATGTCACCGATCCATTTTGATTTACTGGAGCCGGCACTTCGCAGCGGCGGATATAATATCGTTGTGTTACCGAATGATAATCGTCTTGCAGTAGACGTAGGCCTGCAATATGTTAATAATGATGCCTGCTTCCCGTCCCTGATGGTCGTTGGACAGATCATGGAAGCCTTATTATCCGGCAAATACGACCTGAACAAGGTCGCTGTCATGATAACTCAGACCGGCGGCGGCTGCCGTGCAACCAACTACATCGGATTTATCCGAAGAGCTTTGGAAAAAGCCGGTATGGCACAGATCCCGGTAATCTCCTTAAGTGCCTCAGGCCTTGAGAAGAACCCCGGTCTGAAAATAACACCCCGATTATTAATCACTGCAATGCAGGCCCTGGTTTACGGTGACGTATTCATGAGAGTTCTCTATCGTACCAGACCTTATGAGAAAGTTGCAGGCTCTGCCAATGAGCTTCATGCCAAATGGCGTGATATCTGTATTAAGAGTATTCAAAACGGCGGTAAATGGAGCGAATATAAGAAAAATCTACGCGGCATGATTCATGAATTTGATACTCTCCCACTCCATGAAGATATGAAAAAGCCGAGAGTCGGAATCGTTGGTGAAATTCTGGTTAAATTCCTACCCTCCGCGAATAATTATCTCGTTGAGCTCTTAGAAGCTGAAGGTGCTGAAGCAGTGGTTCCTGATTTACTTGATTTCTTCTTGTACAGTGCCTATAACAACAACTTCAAAGTGAAATATCTTGGTAAAAAGAAAGTCAGTGCACGGATTGGTAACCTTACCATCTGGGCCTTGGAACAGCTTCGTGGTACAGCAAAGAAGGAATTGGCTAAGAGCAAGTGTTTTACTCCTCCCGTTCCGATCAAAAAGCTGGCAGATTATGCTGAACCTGTGGTATCCATCGGTAATCAGACCGGTGAAGGCTGGTTCTTAACCGGCGAGATGCTGGAGTTAATCCATTCCGATGTAAAGAATATCGTTTGTACACAGCCCTTTGCCTGCCTTCCGAATCACATTGTTGGTAAGGGTGTAATCAAAGAGCTCAGAAGACAGCATCCTGAAGCCAATATTGTTGCTGTTGACTACGACCCCGGCGCCAGTGAGGTTAACCAGTTAAATCGTATTAAGCTGATGCTTTCCACAGCAGTAAAGAATATGAATAAGGCTACGGACGAAAGGAGCAAGCACCATGTTTAAGAATAAAGACGGACGAGTGCGTTCCGGCTGGAAAATAGCTTTTATGATGGGTACTTCTTTATCGATAATATTAATTATAGCAGCAGCGATATCTTTTCTAGCTGCTGCCGTGTTAGCAGCGAACGGTGATCTGGATTATAAGACATTAACCTATACCGAACATGGAAGTCAGGTTATAAAGGTTGTAGAACTCCTGCTAAACTTCCTGCAGGAAATAATCATGATAGCTACGCCTGTTATTGCCTGGAAATTCATCATAAAACGGCCTTTATCCAATATGGGCCTGGTGCCTGTGAAGAATCATGGTAAAGAATTAATAACCGGTTTACTCCTTGGTATTGCAGCAATTACCATTGTATTTGCTGCTTTGATATTAACCGGCAATGCCCAGGTAGCCAGCTGGAAGCTCCATTTTTCAGTGAATCAGCTAACATATATCATTGTATATATCTTTGTAGGCTTTGCAGAGGAAATCTACGGACGCGGATATATCATGTCCGCCTTACGCCAGACCAAGAATATACCGGTAGTGATCATAGTATCTTCTATCCTGTTTGCACTGCTGCATAGCTTTAATCCCGGTATCGGAATTATCGCTTATATTAATCTGACCTTGGTTGGAGTCTTGTTTGCATATATGTATTTGAAATCAGGTAATCTGTGGATGTGCATCGGATATCACATTACATGGAACTACTTCCAGGGTTATGTATTCGGATTTAAGGTCAGCGGTACGGATACGGATGGTATTATCACTACATTTTTGAAGGGAAACAGACTATTTAATGGCGGCGCATTTGGGCCGGAGGGCGGTTTATTTGTTACAGCAGTAATTATATTCGGAATGTTCATTGTATGGCTTTATTACCGTGATAATCCATATGATTTTAAAGCTTCTGAACCGGAAGTAATTCAACCTCAGATACCGTCAGGAATGAATGGTTATCTCCAGAACTAATATGCAAGCTAACAAATATAAGATTCTGTATTTGTTAGTTGTTTAGTCGCTATAAAACAAGTTGTATTTATATAAAAAGCTACGGACATAAAAGTGCATGTCCTTGTAGCGATATCAAGTAAAACCGAATAGGATGGCAAACAGCCAGCGAAATTCTATGAATTTCACTGGCTGTTGTTTTATGTATCTGTTGTTTATGTATCGGTTGTTTTATGTATCTGCTAATTGATTGTTACTGTAATGTTTTTCTTTATGTATGAAATCCACTCTTAAACCAAGTAAGTCGAGATAGTTCATTAGCGCTCTACGGACAAGTGAGGCATAGAAATAATCATTTTGGCGGCCGAGGAAATCCCGAATGTTTTCAAAATCCGGCAGAAATCATTATTCTTAATATATAGTCCAGCCTTGGCGGTAGGACAACAACAGCTAAATCCCTTGCTGCATACATATTATTTTATTATCTTATAATCAACCTATGTGTCTATTGCTCGGGTTTACCCGGCTGTGGTCGTGATAACTTGCCCTGACAAACATTTCAATGCAGATAATCGCCAGTACCGGAGTGCGTAAGGTTTCACATTCTCAAAATAGTGATAATGAGGATTGTCGGTGCTAAAAGGCGTAATGCAGTGAGCTCGATGTTGTTTGTAATATGTCATCATCAAATCATACGATTTTCTCTGCTATACTGAATGCTTCCCGTTCTGCCTCAAGCATCTCTGAAAACAAATTTGCTTGACTAATTCGCATTTCTTTTGTCCAGAACTTACGCGCTCTCGCGCCTTCGAGGTATTCACCGCTGTCAAGCATTTTGTGTATCTGCTCCGCCTTTTCCGAAATCGTCTTAAAGATAGCAGCAATGTGATTCATTTCATCTACTTTCTCGGTCAGTAAATTTTTGCAGTCATTCAGATAAATGTATGCCGATCTCCTTGCGTCATATAAAGACATCGAGCAGAATTGGTTGACAGAAAATCGTCGTGCGAACTGATCGTCATCGTTGCTGTTATACCAATGATCGTCAAGTAAGTCTTCGTGCCATGTTTCGTAAGCGTTGAATCCCATCCGATAACCTCGGCAATTTTCCTGCTTGGAGCTATCAACCAAAACTTTAAGTGAGTTTATCAGGTTTTCCTTATCGGACGGCGGTGTAGTTTTCTCGGCAAAATATGTAATGATAAACGGCCAATTGTCCACGTATAGGTAATCAAACGGATTAAGCTTTCCTTTTATAAAATCGGAGGCGTTGATAATTTCATGATCATATTTTGTCCGGCAGAACAAATCCGTGCCGTTTTCTTTATATCCACAGATAACACCCCATTCGGGAGCCACGCGGACATTAATGCCGAGCACCGGCATATCGTGCTGGATTTCATTTACCATAAACCTGCGTTCGTCTGCACGGTTCCCTTTATCAACTCTGTCGGCAAATCTGGGTGTAAATCCGAAAGCTTTATAACCAGGTGTTGCATAATCATAAGCGACTAACCCGTCCACCGAGCTGTAATCCCAACCGGGAGAGCAAAACGCAAGGCGGTAGCAAGCGCCGGATACGCCCATCACATGTTCATAGGTCGTTTTAATATTCATAGTCTGCAACGCAGCGGTCAGCGCTGCTGCCCATGAGCAATCCCAGCCCTTGCCGAATTCCGGAAGCATAGGAACATTCGGAATAAAATGCTCATTGCTGATTTGTTTACGATGCAACTCAGTCTTATCTGTGTTATAGGCGATGCTTTCTCCTTCCTCGCAGGTGACGAGGTGGATGCCATCTTTGTTAAGAAACACAAAGGTCAGATAATCCTTGTCATCGTTGGTTGGGTCACTTGGGAATGTTTCGTGGTTAGCCTGGTATTCATTCCAACGAAACACTTTATAATGTTCGATTTTGTGCATGACGTCATATTTCGCTTTGGCCGTACCGTAGGACGCTGCAATGATTTCAACCGTGTTTGTGGTTTCATACCCTGTACTGTCTAAATTAATTGCAAACCGCTTGCCTTCCTCGGCAAAGGTGTAGTAAACCTTCTGTTCGCTCTGATATTTGACAATCAGGTATTTCGGACGGTTGTTTTCAATCGGGCAAGCAAGTGAAAACGAATTTACTTCAACTTCCAAAACATCGTTTTGAATCAGCTTATTTAGGCGGTTGGCAACTGGATGGCTTTCGATCCCGTCACCATAAAAGGCGGAAAGGATTTGCAGTCTGTTGTCAGTCAAAAGTGAATCAATGCTTGTATCAAGCGTCTTCGCAAGAAGCGGTAACAGCGCTGTTTCGGGCAAAGCGTGTCCGTTTTCCCACTTTGAAACGGCCTGAGGACTGATATTCAAGACCTCGGCAAGGCTCTCCTGTGTATATCCGCGTTCTTTTCTGAGAGCGGCTATTTGTTTTCCTATTTTGTTTGTATCCATAAAGCTTCTCCTTCAGTTCTGATGTTCAGCTGACAAGTCTATTATACCTACAATCATCGGAAAACGGAATGTATTGTTGTTTAAGGTTGAAAATACTTAACTCAACCACAGGTTGTACTAAAATATATATTAGTCATCAGAATAATCTTTATCCTGATTGCATTTCTTACAGCAGGAGGAATCGCTGTCTGTATTATCCTCTGTATTATCCTTCGGTGAAATCTCCTCTGCAAATTCATGTGCATAGCTGGTTCTTAGCTGATTATTATTTAGGTTTACTGTTTTACTTTCCTCTGCATGGCCGGTTGCTTTCATAATCATATATACAATAATAAAAAATACCGTCATGCCTATACCGGCGATCAGACCGGAAGTCTGACCTTTAATAAAGGGCATGCTGCATATGATTGCGATGATACTGATTAAAGCTATCCAGGATGTATAAGGGAAGCCTGGCATCTGACATCTTCCATTTGGAGGGCAGCCCTGACATTTACGGAAGCGGATATGGGTTGCCATAATGGCACCGTAGGTAAGCATGGTCGCAAAACCACCGGAGCTGATCAGGAACAGATATACTCTGGGGAAAAGAAGTCCAGCGCCTAAACCAAGCAGCATACCGACACCTGAGAATATGATTCCTCGGTAAGGTACATCCTTTCTATCAATCAACCACTTAGGTGCATGCTTCTCGTCCGCTAAGGAACGCATCATTCGTCCAAGTCCGAACATGGATGCCAGCATCGTTGAGAGAATCGCCGTAATCAGGACAAAATTAATAACTGTTCCTGCCCATCCCATTCCCCAGCGGCTGAGTGCGGCAACCATAGGGCTGACATCTTCTGTCAGTTCTGCGGTCGGTATCAGCGGTAACAGTGCAATCGCAGATAAAATATATAAGCCAACCAAACTGACAACAGTATATAGAATCGCTCTTGGTATAGTCTTATTCGGATTTTTGGCCTCTGATGCTGCCAGCCCGATAACCTCAAAGCCTGCATATGCAAAGATAACAATCATCATACTGCCTGCAATACCTTTAATACCACTTGGAAACAAGGACTCTCTTGCCAGCTCTCCAGCGCCAACGGCGCCTTTCCCTCCGATCAAACCTGCCACCAATAACAATGCCAATACAATAAATGCGACGATAGCTAATACTTTTATAATAGACAGACTGCTTTCCAGCTTACTTAGTTTAGAAGCTCCCAGCAGATTCACTAAAGTCACTACTACTATAATAATACTTCCTAATACCGCAATTGAAACACCTGGATACCAATTCCGAATCAAGATGGATGCAGCAGTTGCTTCACTGGACATCGCTAAAACCATACCGGTCCAATACACCCATCCGACAACAAAGCCTGCGCCTGGGCCAAATACATTCGAAGTAAATGTATAGAAAGAGCCGGAATCCGGATTTGCAACCGTCATCTCCGATAATGCATAGAGAATAAAATAGATGAGTATACCTCCGAGAATATATGAAATTATAATAGCCGGCCCTGCTGCCTGGATTGCTACTGAGGTAGCGAGGAAAAAGGATCCACCGATTACAGATCCCAAAGCCATCATAGTAAGCTGCCAGGCTGACAGACCTTTTTCATGCTGTTTCATCTTCATGACCTCCAAAGAATATTTATAATCAAAAGGTATAAAATAATTTATCTATCGTTATTATTCCTCGATTATAAAATTACATTCCATGAAAGGTTTCTTACCAAAATTAACACTTTTTATCCACGATGTTCAAATTTATTGGAGATGTTTGTCCACGATTTCATTGTTTTAAGTGATTAATGTTTTATATGATTTATGTTTTATGTTTTATGTTTTATGTTTTATGTTTTATGTTTTATGTTTTATGTTTTATGTTTTATGTTTGGTACTATGTCAAGAAAAAGTACAAGTTAAATCGGGAAAATTTCATTCTTTTTCAGCATGCCTTATTGTATAATTTTACCAGTTCAGTTTCGAACTTTTCCTCATATTTATTTGGTGATAAATATCCACAATGGCTATG
>DATMUM010000157.1:0-16046 GCA_035564175.1 Mobilitalea sp. | reverse complement strand
AGTTTATCAAGCCAGCTGCAGTATTTGATTGGACATAATGCAGATATGGTTCCGTTACGGAAAGAACTCGATCATATCCGAGAGTATTTTGTAATTGTCAAAGCACGTTATGAGGATAATTTTAAGCTTGACATTGAAGTGAATAAGGAAGATCTTGAACTTCCGGTGATGAAGCTGCTGCTGCAGCCGATGGTGGAGAATTCAATTAAATACGGTTTCCGTAATAAGAGAGCGACGGGAAGGGTAAGTATAAAAGTACAAAGAATGAAGGATTATCTGGAGGTTACGGTTATGGACGACGGTGTCGGAATATCGGAGGATAGGCTCCAGGAAATCAATCAATTGCTTCATAGTGATGATATTGGGAAAAAGACAGAGGAGGGATGGTCGAGTATTGGTATCAAAAATGTCTATGACAGAATTAAAAAAAATTACGGTGAGGAATATGGCTTTGAGATTACCAGCTATGAAAATCTGGGAACCATCGTAAGATTTAAGCTTCCTATCATAGAAGAAACATATCGTGACATACCACCGTGGGAGAGGGAGATTAATGTTGAAGGTAATAATAGCAGATGATGAACCTGTAATCATTAATGGTTTGAAAATGTTACTTGAATGGGAAAAATTGGGGTGTGAGATTGTGGGTGAAGCCTGCGACGGCAGTGAAGCCTTAAAGCTTTTGGAAGACGAAAAGCCTAATATCGCTATTTTTGATATCTGTATGCCCGGACTGACAGGAATTGAATTAATCAAAAGGATCAACCATAATAATTGGAAGGTAAAGGTTATATTTATCAGCGGCTATCAGGATTTTTTCTATGCGAAGGAAGCAATCAGTCAGGGAGCAGTGGAATATCTGTTAAAACCAGTAAAGAAGGATATTCTGGAGCAGGCAGTAAAAAAAGCCCAGATGCTGATCTGGGAACAGGATCCCATACAGGTATTGAAGGAACCAAAGAACGAGATACAGGAGATATTCGGACTCATCAATGAAAATGATGAATATGCGGAGCAGGAGCTCTATGACCGCTTTACAAGGCTGGGTCTTGATTATTCCGGTAAGCTTGCGGTGGGCGTATGCTTTGCCATATCAAATCAGGACAAAAAGGCACTGCAGAAAAAAATGTATGAAAAATACGAACTGCTCCGCTTCTCTGTATTCAATAAAATTCAAGACTATTTTATGAATAAGAAAAATGGCTTTGTGGTCAAACGGGATGATGACAGCTGTAATCTTATAGTACTTGTACCGAAAAGAGGACGCAAGGAATTACTACAGCAAGAAATCGATTCGGTCATAGATTTGATTCACCAGGATTACCGGATTGAGCTTTTCGTTGCTATCGGTGAATATGTGGATTCAATGAAGGCGATGAAGCTGGCTTACAAAACAGCCAGATTTGCCTTTGAGCTCAGGTTTTTTGATAATAAAAGGATAATAAGCTATGATGAGATTAATAAGGATTATGAGAAATCCTTTGAGGATTATCAGAGTATCTGTGACAAAATTGCAGGGGATATTATAACAGGAAGTAACGAATTGGAATGGGATCTGAGGAGTTGTCTGGATATTATTGAGAACCTGCATTACGGCAATCGGTATGCGGTTATTAACCGTTGTCTTTCCTTTGCGGTAAATATGTACCGAATATTAGAAGGGTATCATTTGGTAAATTCTGACATGCTGGATAAGCAGGATGAATTCATGAGCAAGCTCCGAAACATGGATACCTTCCAGGAACTTAGGCAGGAGTTTATGCTGTATTATAAAGCTCTGATTGATCAGATATATCATAACAATAAGGATAAGATCGAAGTAGCTAAGATTAAAAATTATATTCAGCAGAACTACGCCGGGAACTTGACTCTGGAGCATATGGCAAAGCTCGTATATATGAATTCTTATTATTTCAGCAGCTTTTTTAAAAAAGAAACCGGTGAGAATTTTAAAGAGTATCTTACCAATATCCGAATGAAGGAAGCAATCCGCCTGATTATGAGTACGGATATGAAAACTTATGAAATTGCCGAAATGGTTGGTTATAATAATGTAAGGCAGTTTACAAGTAAATTTGTTGAGCTGTTCAAGGTCAGTCCTTCCGATTATAAAAAGCAACTGGAAAAGTAGCAATACCAAATCATAAAAAATATCACATTGTGCTTAAAAAACTGAATTTTTTCAGTTAGCATAATGTGATATTTTTTATTTATGACAAAGGAGTGCTGGCGGAGCCTGCGGTCATTTGTTTATAGTAATTAATTCTTGATTGTATCGAAAGAATAAGGCTTGTTAAAGGAGGACAAAATGAGCAGAAACTTAATGAAAAACAAGCAATTCATAGGGAAAGGATTGATAGGGGAGCTATATAAGAGAAAGTTATTATATGCAATGATGTCTGTTGGCATTATCTGGACATTGATTTTTGCTTATATCCCAATGGCCGGGTTAGTTGTTGCATTTAAGAAATTCAATTACACGGATGGAATATTTAAAAGTCCCTGGACAGGATTTGATAATTTTAAGTTCCTATTTGCCAATAAGGATTTGATTAATATTACCTATAATACGGTATACATAAATCTCTTGTTCATCCTTTTTAGTACTGCTGTCTCTGTAATTCTGGCTTTGCTTTTTGTAGAGATAAAGAGCAAGGTATTTAAGAGAGTATCACAGTCCATTGTTATCCTACCATATTTTATTTCTTGGGCAGTAGTTTCCATGTTCCTACAGGGATTGATCGGGGATAGGGGACTGATCAATCAGTTGTTTGCCGGGCTTGGTATGGAGAAGATAATGTTTTATAAGGAGGACACCTACTGGAGAGCGATACTGGTTATGCTTCGTATCTGGCAGGGAGCAGGCTTTGGAACGATTATCTATATAGCAACCATTACCGGTTTTGATACGGAAATTTATGAGGCTGCAAGGATTGACGGAGCAAACCGTTTTCAATTGATTTCCAAGCTGACCATTCCAATGCTGAAGACAACAATTGTGATGTTAACGCTCATGAGCATCGGAGGTATTTTCAGGGGTGATTTTGGTATGATCTATGCGCTAATCGGAGATAACAGCCTTTTGTATAGAAAAACAGATGTTATCGATACCTATGTATACCGGGCTCTCCGTCAAAATTCAAACCTAGGCTTTAGTACAGCAGTCAGCTTTTACCAGTCCACCGTAGGCTTTGTAATTGTTTTAGCAAGTAATTGGTTGACCAGAAAGCTTGATCCGGATTCGGCATTATTTTAAGGAGGGGCAAAATGACAATGAGAGATATTAATCAAGTTAAAAAGATAAAAAAGAAAAAGGGAGCAGATGCCATCGTTCTGGACACGATTGTGGTTCTGGTAATCTCAGCCTTCTGCCTGTTCTGTCTAATCCCCTTCGTTATGCTGGTGGCGACTAGCTTTGAAACAGAAATTAATATTTTAAGGGAAGGTTATAAGCTTTGGCCCAGTCAATTTACGACAAAAGCTTATCAGATGGTTTTTGATGCAGGACAGATCGGTAAGGCTTATGGAGTAACCATATTTATTACAATTATGGGAACTTTGATTAGTATGCTGGTAACCATTATGCTGGCTTATCCACTGTCTATAAATAAAATTAAGTATAAAACCCAGGTTACCTTCTTTATTTATTTCACCATGTTATTTAACGGAGGCCTGGTACCGACTTATCTTTTAATTTCAAAATACCTGGATATGAGAAACAACATATGGGTAATGATAATTCCGGTGCTGTTGAATCCGTGGAATATGTTCATGATGAAGAATTTCTTCCGGTCGATTCCGGAGGAATTGTCCGAGGCGGCTTATATTGATGGAGCACATGATCTGCAAATTTTAAGAAAGGTAATTCTGCCGGTATCTGTACCCGGACTTGCTACGATCGGTTTATTCTATGCTCTGGGCTATTGGAACCAATGGTACAATGCAATGCTTTATATTGATCATAGCAGCTTGTATCCTTTGCAGTACTACATAATGAATCTGACCAGATCCATTGATGCTATTAAGGAGATGGCAAGAATGACTGGGCAGGCAATCGGAAGTTTACCGAGCAATTCCATTCGAATGGCAACTACAGTTGTAACAATAGGACCGATAATTTTCATCTATCCTTTCGTACAAAAGTATTTTACCTCAGGTATAATGGTCGGCTCAATTAAAGGTTGATTTTATCTTTGTATAGGGTAAGGGATTCCTATACAGAGTAAAATATAAAATTAGGAGGAAAAAAGTATGAAGAAAATCAAATCATTAATTTCACTATTATTAGTGACAGCACTTTGCTTTAGTTTTACCGCTTGTTCAAAGTCCGAAAAGCAGGAAACTACAAGTGACACTTCCGGTACTACAACGGAGGATTCAACAGCTACAGTGGCACCGGCAGAGGATACCACCTCCAGTATGCCTGAGACAACCATTAAAATTCGTTTAATGAATGAGGTTGTAGGTATTGATAAGGTTGTAAACGAGTTCTACAAAAGGGTAGCAGATGACCCGGTATTAAGTAAAATTAAGCTGGACATCTCCTATGTACAAGGTGCAGATTATGGTGATAAGCTCACCCTTGCGATTACTGCACAGGAAGATTATGATTTAATGTTTGTAGGAGCATGGCAGGGTCTGAACGATAAGGTTCGTGATGGAGTATTCAAGGATTTATCCAGCTACTTCAACAATGATGCTTATCCGGGATTACAATCCGCTTATTCTGAGGACTATTTAAAATCAAATTCAATTAATGGCGGTGTGTATGCAATTCCGATTACGGAAACATTTGAAGATATTAAAGGTATTGTATATCGCGAAGACCTTCGTAAAAAATATAACTTACCGGCAATTGTGGATAATGCAACCTACGAACAGTACTTACAGGGTGTTTCCGAACATCTTGATGAAGAAGGTTTAATTGCAGCATGGGGTGTATCCTCCCTCCAGGGTATGGCAGAATTTAAGAATCCAGGTTACGCTAATTTAAGAAAAAATATTTATGGCTTCCCTGCAGGTTCTATGTTCTATGTTGCTCTTAATGAAGACGGAACTAAGGTTATAGATGCAGCAGTTGCAGGCGATGATGCTTCCCACTGGGCTAATTTCCCGGATGGTTATAACTATGATTATGCAAGCGAAAGATATGTTGATCTTAATAACTACTCCAAGTATATTAATAGCGATGCCATCTCAACAACAGACGATATCAGAGCATCCTTTAAGGCTGGCCTTTACGCAGCAACCTATAGTACAGCAACAGAATACCTGACTTATTCCGATATGGCTGACACGGTTCCGAATGCCGAGCTTGGTTTCTATGTTCTTGATGATGCCCAGAGAAACTTTGAGCCGGGTGCAATTGTAAGCAACATGACTGCTTGGAACTTCTTATGTGCCCCATCCTGGTCAACTAAGACAGATGCTGTAATGGCATTCCTGGATTGGTTGTGGTCCAGCAAGGAGAATCATGATTTATTCCAATATGGTATCCAGGGCGAAGATTGGGAGCCGATTGGTGATAACGCTTATAGGATATTAGATGCTGAATCTTATAAAATGCCGGGCTATTCTTTTACCTGGAATCCTACCTATATCAGATATTCTGAGAGTGTAATTAATAATGATTATACAACAAAAGTATTTGACTATATGTACGATATGGATACCTATACCTTAGGCAAATTAGCAGGCTTCTCCTTTGACAATTCTAAGGTTGAATCTGAACTTGCTACTATGTCAACCTATTACACTGATTATAAATTTGATTGGGCAGCTTATGGAGATAAGACAACGGATAAAATTAAGGAATACCATGCTGCTTGTGTGGATGCAGGTCTTGAAAAGGTGAGAGCTGAATTAATCAGCCAGATTCAAGCATACTTAGATGCAAAATAACGTAGAATTTATCTAATATATAGCTTCCATTATATGTACTCTTGCCTTTATCATGGCAAGAGTACATTTTAAAATTAAGGAAAGTAAAGGACCACGATTCGAAAAGTACCGTGATGAGAAGATAAAGGTGGCGTAAACTTTTCTCACGCTGGAGCGAAGCGGAGTGTGCATCCACGCAGGTAGGCGTTACAATGGACGATTTTTGTCCGTAGTAAATTAAGTTGTAATAAAAGAAAAGAGGATGAAGAAATGGACCAAAAGCATTGTTATCATGTGCAGGATTTTATAAGAAACCAGCAAGTGCCTGATATAGCAGCAGGAATCCGTACAAGTATTGAATATTTGTTTCCGGATTGTAATGGCAAAGGCTTTTATAATTTTGGCATGGATACAAGAAATGATGACACAGTAGATTTAAGGGAATTTCAGGCTCTAGAGCTTTGGGTAGCCGGTAAGGGAATCTCACGGATTACAGTGAAAGCATTATTCGGAAAGGATGGAGCTCCTTCCATAGAAACGAATATTGGAAGGAGCAGGGGATATGCTAAGTGGAGCAAGGAGGTTTATATTAATCAGTCATCGCAGCTTGTAGTGAATCTAAAGGATTTTGATGATCAAATTACAAGAAGCGGAGCCTGGAGATTTGTAAAAGGTTTTGTAATAGAAAGTGATCAGAATATTGAGGTCCTCAGGATAACGTTAAGCAGAGGCTTGCCCTTTTACCTAAAGAGCGATGTCTATTCCAAATCCGGTAAGACAGGGCAGGTTATTAAGTATCAGCTTGAGCTGGGTAATTGTTCTGAGGAAGAGCTATACATAACCTTTGACTGGAAGCGATATGGATGGGAGTCCATGGAGTTGAAGCTTCCGGATAATCTTATTTTGGCTCCATATGAAATAAGAACGACTGAGGTAGAAATCCAGATGAATGAGCTGGTTGCTCCGGGTGGTTATGAAGCCCACACACTGACAGCAACGCCGAATGGCAATGGGGTTTATAAGAAAGAATGTACTTTCCTGACCCAGAAGTATATGGAGCACCCTTATATTGTAGGTACGGAAGACATTTTTAATGAAACACGCCAGAAGATTAATGATCAGGAATGGGCGAAGGAGACATTGGAGCAATATATACAGATGGCCGAGCAGTATGAGGTTCCGGAGGTTGACCCAACAAAAAGTTATATGTTCGTAACAGAAAATGCCCATATTGTGCATAAAATTGCTATTACCTGGAAACTGACTGGCAGAGCGGAATTTTTAGAGAAAGTAATTCTCTTTTTAAGACGTCTGACCAATGAAAAAACCGGTTATCTGACGAACCTTCGTGCCTGTCATCAGGAGTTGGTACATGAAGGAGAATTCTTCCATAGTACAGCGATTGCTTATGATATTGTTTCTGATTCGCAACTTTTAACCAAAGAGGATCACAGCCGGATTGAAAAAACCTTCCGAAAATTCATTGAAATAGCCGACTTTGCATTGTTGGACGGTAATATCTCCAATTGGACCCTGGCAGAAATGACCGGAGCATTATTCTGCAGTCTTGCACTCCAGGACCGGGAAAGAGCCGAACGTTTCTTATTCGGAATCGGTGGCATGAAAGATCATATGTCCATTGGAGTTCTAGATGACGGCTGGTGGTACGAGGTGTCCATCGGCTATAACCAGCTGGCAGCAGGACTCTTTACCAAGATGCATCTTGCCATGAAGCCCTGGGGTTATAATCTGAAGGATATGTGGGTTCCCTCTGCCTATACAAAGCAATTGAATAAGAAGAGCGGTTCCATTGACGGTCTGGTTATTGAAGCCTGGGGACCTCGGACAAAAAATTACAGGAATCTGGAGATGCAATGGGATAGTATGGTTCCCTTCTGTGATGAAAGAGGTATTGTATTTGGACTTAGTGACTCAGCCGAGTCAAAGCTGGCAGGAACCGCTTTTTTTGATCCAAGATATGACGCTGCCTACTATTTGTTCCGAAAACCGGCCTATGCAAAGGTGGTAAAGCTTAGTAATGAAGGAAGGGATTTATTATACGGTGTAGCTCAGCTTCCGGATACCCTTGAGACGGAGATACCCTCCTGTTATGCCGATAATGCAGGGGTTACATGGCTGCGATCCCAGAAGAAAGGAAGAAACCTGAGGGAGCAGATTGCCGTCTCTGTAAAATATGGCTGCCACGGCGGTGCCCATGGTCATTATGACCGGACTGCCATGAATTCCTTAATCCGTTATGGTAAAAGTCTTTATAATCCGGAAAATGTATGGCATGGCTATAAAACATTTCTATATAAGTTTTATGTACAGAATTCCATCACCCATAACATGGTTACCGTAGATTTGAAACAACAGGATCCTAAGGAAGCAAAGCGGCTGCTGTTTTACGCCGGGAATCATATCCAGGCCTGTGTTGTAGAAAATGAAACATGCTGGTGTAATCCTCCTTATGGCGGCTGGAGAGTTTATGATGAGAAGACCTTTCCGGAGAGAGCATGGAAAGAAGGCAGATATGTCAATATTCCCGAAGAAGCTCCGCAGTATACGGTACGTACGGACTATACGGAGCCGGTTCTTCAGCGGAGAGCCACAGTTGTAACGGATTACTATGTCGTTAACTTCGATTATCTGGAAGGGACGAAAGAGCATGATTATCACTGTATTTATCATCTTAAGGGATTAAAACAGATAGAAGGTGCGGTTTATACCGGCTCCAGGGAGCTCCTTGATGATAGTTGTCTTTCCTCTGGTCAGTTTATCACTGATGTAAAGCTTTATGAATATGAGCATGGAGCAATGGCACGCTTCTGCACTGAATTCCAAGAGTTTTCTGGGGAAACTCAGAAGCTGAATCCTGACAGAACCTTATATAATGATACTGGCTCCATGGCTGTGGATGTATATAGTGTATATCCTGAAAAAGCAAATATTGTGTGTGCACACGTTCCGGAGAGCTATATTCTGGCAAAGCAGTTATTCTATCAGATAACCGGAGATGATCGATGTCTGGCAGAGGGTGCTTTTGGTGCCTGGGTGCTGGGAAGGGATGAGATTGATATCAGTGTTGAAGGTATCAAACAACTTTCCCTAAAGGTAAGGGTTAACCAAGTAGAGTTAGAGTATTATCTTCAACAGGAGCCCTTAAAAACTATCTTCTGGGGTGATCCTTATTTGATGTTTGCGGATGGAACAAAGCTTTATTTATCCGAGGTTATGGAGGATAAGCTGATTACCGGTCTTGATAATCTCGATTACGGCATGGGTATCGGAAAGGATTATTACGGTGGCAGTGTTAAATTACAGGCAAAACAGTATGACAAGGCAATACCGGCAGAACCGGATGAAATCGGAAAAGAGAGTAGAATAACCATATCGCTGGAACAGATTACTAGGAAATATGGTAACAATCCGATTAGATTATATAGTGCCATCGGTGGAGATTTCCCTCCGGGTAAGGAAGAGCAGAACCGGTTATTATATGCCCTGCATCAACGTGGGAAAAGGGCAAGATTTATTACAGTTTTAGAGCCTTATGAAGAGAAGCGGATGATCAGCAGTGTTCAAGCTGTATCAGAAAATGAGATAAAGGTAAATCTTGTTGATGGACGATATCAGCATCTCAGGATTACAGGTTTTGATAGGAAAGAGGAAAAAATTAAGATTTCTTTCTCGGAATATAGGCAGGATATCTGTACTATAGCAGAAGAAACTAAATAACTGATACTTCTTATAGGCAATGTATGTGATTGCTTAACAGAAGGAGCATTAACTGAATGAATATAAACTGAATGAATATAAACATCTCCACTAGTATTATTCTTGCTTCATTTAAGGATCAGAAATCACTTATAGATTTCTTGTATGGTTAACAGGGATGAAAAACGCAAGCTCCGGGCAAATGCAACCCGTCAAACATGCTTATTATCCAAAGGATCAGCTTACTGAACTTTCCCTGAATCGTAGATGAAATCCATCAGTGAAATGGCCGATCCTTAATAAGTGCCAGAATAAAACCGGTGGAGATGTTGTTTATACATTAGTTAACACTGCTGATTCTATAAAGCATAGGTATTATATAGCGCCTACAAAGGGCTTCCATGTATGATGTCTTAAAAATGCATACTATCTTCTTAAAAATCTGCCTTCGAATGTGGGAAGTCTTCACTTTATAATATGATTGTTATGATGCGAATGTAAAAAACTCTTTTTGAATAAAACAGATACCAGAAATTGTTTCTGTTATTATCCAATACAGTACATAGGGTAACTGTTTTACTCGTAAGATACGTTTGACTATCGAATCATAGTATAATTTTTTATCAAATGAGCACTCTCGGAAACTCCATCGTACGCAATAATGTGGCTAATTTTCTCCAGCCGTACACAAATTTAAACAGATACTAAATTCCAAATGAAAGAGACTGAATGTATCCTAGTAAGCTCTAAATTTGTGTACTTCTGATAAAAATCATCTCAAATCTGCATACGAAGAGTGTCTGAGAATACTCTAAAAAAAGGAGAAGGGGAAATGAATGTGAAGATTAACTTTTCTACACGAAGCAGGAAACTACTGGCTATCTTGCTGGTAATAGCCATCGTTTTGCCATCCATGATCAGACAGGATGACAGGGCTAAAGCAGCCATTTCTACTAATGTGGGTTCTGTTGTAAATACGCTGGATTCAGCGCTGGCGTTAACAGACGACAATGTCGGCTTTTATTATTACGGATGGAATGGATCCGGAGTAGACTTTTCCGCGACAGATGTGAACGGATTATTTGACAGCGATGCAGTGACTGGACCGAAGGACAGTAATGGTTCTTTGCTAAATACAGACCAATATTTAGTCATTGACTTGATGAGCAGGAAAAATATTGACAAGCTGCAGATTAAATTGAAAGATGGCTATAACATGCTCGGTTTGAAGAATGATGGACAAGCATCAGGGTGGAGCGTTTATGGTTTGGCGAACGATTCCTTAAGCAAATCGAGTACAGATTGGAAGGAATTATTTACCTCAGCGGATATTACTGTACAAAACGGGAGCATAACCGCTCCGATTACTGCAGGTGAATACCGCTATCTTATGATTGGATGTAATGATAAATTTATGGACTCCTGGGTACATACCTGGGATCAGTTTTCTGAGATAACCTTTTACACACCCGACAGTCCGTTAGCATTAACAGAGGCTAATACACAAAAGAGCATCTACGGCTGGAACGGCAGCGGAGTTGATTATTCTCTAGGGGACGTGAACGGACTATTTGACGGAGATACAGTGACTGCACTCAAGAATAGTAATGGATCAGCTATCGAGTCGGATACTTATTTGGCGATAGATCTGGAGGGGACTGCCAATGTAACAGGTATGAAGCTGGATCTGAAGAACGGGTATAACAAGCTTGGTATGAAAAACGATGGTTCACAGTTTACCTGGGCTATCTATGGTTCTAATAACGATACACTAAGTAAAAACAGTGCAGATTGGACGGTTTTATTTACATCCGATCAGATTACTTCCGTATCAGGCAGCAGTATTACTGTTTCCTTTACACCTGGAGTATATCGATACATTATGATTGGTGCGAATGGATTTCCGGACAATTGGGTACATTCCTGGGATCAATTTTCTGAAATAACTGTTTATAGTGATGGAGTATTGTTACCAATAACCACTCCTACGCCAACCGAGGCACCAGCACTGACAGTAACACCTACAGCAACAGTAACACCAACCGCCATTCCTACGGAAACACCGCAAAATCCCTTAGCACTAGCTGATTCCAATACAGTACGCAGCATTTATGGATGGAATGGATCCGGTGTAGACTTTTATACAGGTGATGTGAACGGATTATTTGATGGAAATATATCTGCAGCGTTAAAAGATAGCTATGGATCAGATGTCTCCTCAGATGCTTATCTGGCAATTGATTTGAAAGGAACAGTAACCCTGTCAGGCATGAAGATTAATCTGAAGGATGGATATAACAGGCTTGGCAAAAAGAATGATAATTCTGCGGCAACCTGGGCGATTTATGGTTCTAATTCAGGAGCGTTAAGTAAAAACAGCTCCGATTGGACAGTATTATTTACCTCGGATCAGATTTCATCAATAACAGAAAACAGCATAACGGTATCCTTCACGCCTGGAACCTACCGCTACATAATGATTGGTGGAAATTCTGCTTTTATGAATTCTTGGGTACATTCCTGGGATCAATTCTCAGAATTAACGGTTTATGGTGATGGGACACTGGCTCCGACTGCCACACCGACACCGGTTGTAACTTCTGCACCGGTTGAATTAACCGGTATTCCATTCGCCTTGACGGAAAGCAGTGTTGATCTTAATACCTATGGCTGGACCGGATCCGGTGTTGAATTTAGTTCCGGAGACGTAACAGGATTATTTGATGGAAACACATCAGCAGCCTTAAAGACAAATACCGGGGCAGACATATCCTCAGATATGTATCTGGCAATTGATTTTAAGGGATCAGCATCCTTAACAGGTATGGTGATCAAGTTAAAGGATGGCTATAACAAACTGGGGGTTAAAAATGATGGATCTTCCGCTGCCTGGGCTGTCTATGGCTCTTCAGCTGATACATTAAGCAATAGTAGTGCAAACTGGACAGTTCTATTTACCTCGAATCAGATTACTTCCTTAACGGATAATACCATAACACTTGGGTTTACACCCGGAACTTACCGTTATATTATGATCGGTGCCGCAGGTTTCCCTAATAACTGGGTACATTCCTGGGATCAATTTGCTGAAATAACTGTCTATTATGATGGAACTTTTACTCCCGCACCCATAATAACAGAGACGCCAATGAAGGATTGGACCGGATGGGCTGAAGCCTATCAATGGGATACATTAATGTATAACACAACAGCTTTTGATTTGAATCAGGGACAATCGACGCAAATTGATTATACATTACCTTCCAGCGAGAATGTGACAGTTGAATTTTCTTCCGATAATCCGACAATTGCAACAGTTGATTCAAATGGTATGATTACGGCGGTCAGCGGCGGTAAGGCGAGAGTAGTTGCAAACTTTACTTACAAGAATGCTTCTGCTGAGGAATATGGAAGTTATCTGACTCTTGTAACCGTGGAGGCAACGCAGCAGCCGACACCGACTCCTACTACAATACCAACGATTATTCCGACAGTCGTACCTACAGTAATACCAACAGTCGCACCTACAGCAGTACCAACAGTCGTACCTACAGCAGTTCCAACAGTCGCACCTACAGCAGTACCGACAGTAGCTCCTACTGCCACTCCTACGGTAGAACCAACCTCGACTCCGACACCAACGCCGGTAGTTACAACTGTTACTAATAAAAATGGAAGTACGACGACTACAGTTAAAAATTATGATGGAAGTGTTACCAAAACCACTGTCTCAACGAAAGGAGCAGTGACAATAACAACCACAATTATAATAAAGGATTCTATTACTACGTATACGCAGACCAAGGTAATCGATATTGCAAATTCAGATACGACGGTCACTGTAGAGAAGTCAATAGATGAGAACAATAAAACAACTACAGCTGTTACGATAAATGCTTCTGATATTAAAGTAAAGAGTAAAAATGGAATCACCGATGTTCAAATACTTATCCCTGAGAAGGCAATATCATTTATTAATTCCAGTCTTGGTAAAAAGACCAAGGCAAAAGTCGATATAGAGATTCCGGATGAAACTCTAATGAAGCTGATTGATGAAAGTAAAACTAAAGATATTTCGCTAAAAATAATGGTGCCAAAATCTGTTCGATTCAATAAAAACATAACGTTGAAGGATATAACCATTAGTGATGCAGTATTGGAATATGCAAAAGAGAAGGGAATTAATATCACAGTTATCAATGTAAAGGATAGTAAAAAATAAGTTGCATCAATTACAGTTTAAATCATAAGTAACTTTTCAGCTTCAGCAGTCCTTACTTAAATTTAGATGTTTCAAAGAGATTTAATAGAATACGTTATGGAGGTAATTGTATGAAGAGATTGATTGCCGGTTTTATGGCATTCTGCATGATTACTGCTTTATGTGCGGATTATCATCCGCAGACTTCTGCTTCAGCCGAAGAACTAAGTGCAGGAGCCGTAAGTGGTAATGCGATAGACACGGTTTATTTTGGTGATACCACTTCTGAAACAGAACATAATTTTACTAATAATTTGAATTACAGCTCAAACAGCGTAGCTGGGGTAGATGACGGTACTCTAAGTGATGGTTTGGGAGATGGTTTGACCTTTCGTTATCTGACCCCGCCAGGTGGTGACAAGCTTTCCATGATTCAATTCACCTTGAAGGCCAGTATTACGGAACAGAACTATTTGACCATCCGTTTAAGCGGTTCTCAGGGAGAACATGGTAACCTGCTTCTCCTGGGTGAAAACGGTGACAAATCGGTCATTAATCCTATTATGATGACGGCCTGGGGAGAACTTGACAGTGCCTGGGGTTTTGGTGAAGATAAAGTTCCCTATGAAGGAAGATATTATTATGATACCTATATCATTCCCAGTAATATGGTAAAAAGTAACGGAACGGTGACATTATGTATCGCGGCAACCGGTGTCAGCAATCCGTACGGATCAGGAACCTGGGATAAACAGATCATGAATAGTAAATATATCTATTCAGCTGCTACTCATACCAATGCTTATTATAAGCCTGCGGATAACCTTGATTCAGCCCACCGGGCACCTGCCCATAATCCGGCAGTAACGGATCAGGCAACGATAAATCAAAACTATACAGAGTTATCGAATCAGCTGAATGCAGCAATGGAAAAGGTAATGTCCTGGCAGCTTTATGGGGACTACTGGAATACTAATATTAAGAACAGCAGTAATGCCTATCTGGAAGGAGCGGTGATTTCCCTTCACGATATCAAACAGTATTCCTCTTTTATGTATAAGAAATATACAAAGGCCCAGTGGGCGAAGATAGCAACACAGTTTGGAGTCAACTTCCAGAACTGGGAGGTCTTTGGAACTACAAGCCTCTATGTTACAGCGCTGACCAACAGCTATTCAGGTGCTCGATATTATGAAAATACTGACTTTTTAAATCGCATCTTTTCCACATATGATTTTATCGAAAGAGCTCAGGAAGCCTCCGGCGGCTGGTGCATACCGAGCTCCGGTGATGAGGCTTTCACCTGGTATGGAGCTGATTATTATGGTACCGGAGAAAGAAAAACCACGGCATATTATACCCCTTTAATGAAGCTTGGTAGTGACTTTTTAGTTCAATCCTTCCTTGAGCTTTGCAATTACATCAAAAACTGTGATAATGCAGAATTAAAGGCAGCCTTTTATACAAAATTAAATGAAAAAATAGATGGTGACTTAACCGGAAGAAACAATCGTACAAGACGTGATTATTACATCGATATGTTCGCTAAATTAAGAAATTTCCTGAATAATCCCAATGGTAAGGATTTTTATGATCCGGATTCCAAGGCCGGAACCCTTAACCAGGATTTTGGTTTTGCCTACACAGCAAATGAAGCAGTGCGACTGCTGTATGACACTGCAACACCGGGAGCCAGATTAAATACGAAGTATGCACCGGCGAATCCTAAGGAATATATTCAGCAAATTAAATATAAATTTGGTGAAATGGTAGATGGACAAAAGTGGTTTTCAGCGAACGGTCTAGGTCTTGAAGGTGGGGCGTCCCACGGTGGCTGGGCCGGAGATTATGGTGCCCTTGTACTGAAGCAGGTTACACACTACGCAGAGATAGGACAATACTTTGAGGATGCCGAGATTAAAGATCTATTCAATAAGACAGCCTATGATTTATACAATGCTGCCAGCTATTTTATGTATGATTCTGTTGATACTGCAACAAGAAATAGTGTTCTAACCAGCGAGGTAACAGCTTCCTCCCGTAATAATGGTTACACCCAGAAGCTATTCTATAACTTGGCCGGCTATGTGGCAACAACCCTGGGTAATGATGCAGCACTTCGCGTTATGCAGAAATTTATTGAGGACAATCGCGCAGCTACGAATACAATTATGGAGGCAACGACGAGCGTTCATGTCTATGACAATCTGACTACGGAACAGGAAATTGTAAAGTATTATCAGAAGAT
>DATMUM010000156.1:0-12381 GCA_035564175.1 Mobilitalea sp. | reverse complement strand
AAACGGGTTCGTTCTGATACCCGTGCCAGCGCCTCCGGTGCTGGTTCAATCATCTGAACCGTTTTCAGTGCTTCTTCCGCAGCATGGTAGATACCCATCGGTGTAGGTGCATAATCATACATCATCGATGCTTCCGTCTGCTGGCGTAACAGGAAGGACATGGGCGACGGTTTTCCAGGATATATTTCATAGATACGGATGGAACCTGATCGTATTCCCTCTAATACATACTCCAGTCCTTCCAGATCCCAGTAGTCCTCCAGGCATTCTCTTTTCGTCTCCCGGATCAACGGATGATTGTTATATTTCATCAGATTATCTAACATCTCCGCACTGCGAAGGCGCTGTACCCAAAGGGGTTGACGACCGGTTTTACGGACTCCCATCATCAGGGCACGCCCGGCATTATATCGGAAGTTCATGTTAAATATCGGTGTAGCGGGTAGTAGCGCTGATAATATCGTCCTTGCCGTCTCCGGGATGATTTCTCGCAGCAGTCCTTCAGGCATAATGCATCCGCCGTAAGGAAATAACAGAAAACCATCATCATCTTCGACACAATTTATATTCGTATTCAGCTTACGTTTGGCGATTTCCTGTACAAGAATTGCAAAAGGCGAATTAATCGGACGTCCGAAGACAGAATGTACCATCATCTGATGGTTACCGGTCTCATCCTTAAAATGCTCGATTAATATCGTCTTATCATTCGGTAATACTCCGGTAGAATCCATCTGTCTTTTAATAAAATCCTGTGCATCCTTAGCCGCCGGATCATCTAACCCAAGCCTGATTAATTCCTCAAAAAGTGTACCATCTTCATAAGCATAATTAAGCTTACGCAGTATTGCACCGAAGGCTTGTCCGGTTTTTAACCTGCGGCCCTTAATCTCACCATGCCAGAATGGAAGTCTGGCTCCATTCATGGAGGTCTGGGTTACAATGACCGTATCCTTCTCTATACTGCTGATCTGCCAGGCAAAGGTACCAAGTAAGAACCGGTCACCCACGCGGGTTTCGAAGATGAATTCCTCGTCAAGTTCGCCTAACTTCACACCATTTTCCGTCTTAGCATTATATAAGCCTCTATCAGGAATGGTACCTCCTGCCGAGACTGCCAGCATCCGGCTATACGGGTCCCCCTCCACATGCTCATGAATTCGGTCATAATGGATACGCGGACGAAGCGGAATATTACGTTCATGCTCATAATCACCTGCCAGCATACATAAGACATCACACACATCCTGCTTCGTTACTGCCTGGAAGGGATATGCCCTTGGCAGAAGCTCCATGACATCATCTACATCGTATCCGTCACCGGTAGCCATCGAGACGAGATGCTGGGCCAGGACATCCAGACATAATCTGGGCGGTTTGGAATGTTCTACTCCTCCATTTCGTACTACCTCAGCAGTCATCCCGCTATAAAGTCCTTCCGATGCAGTACGGGTAAAAATATACATGACGCTGGTCCGATTCGGATTATGCCCAGCACGACCGAGCCTTTGCATGGTACTCGAGATAGACCTGGGACAGCCGATTTGAAATACCTGATCGATTTCTCCAACATCGATACCCAGCTCCATCGAGGAGGTTGCTATTAATAATCTGAGATTACCGCTTCTCAGCGCATTCTCCACTTCAAAACGCTGCTCCTTCGATAAGCTTCCGTGGTGAGTTCGGGCAAAGCCGTCTCCGCCCAGCTGATTTACGAAATAAGCCAACTTTTCTGCATATGCACGACCTTCGACAAAGGCAATCACACTCCGGGAGCCGTTGCAGTGTTCATACACCGTTCTGGACATAGACTGCCATATCGGATCTTTCAGAAAAGCATCCGGGTATGACTGGGGACTTGCAATCACCAGCTGTATTTCCTTATGCATCTTGGGTGCGACGATGGTAACCTTTTCCGGGGCTAGATATTCGGCCGCAATGCTTAAAGGCTCAATCGTAGCGGACAAGCCTATGCGCTGCAGCGGTGCCGGACAGAGCCTGTCCAAACGTGCGATGGCCAGCATGAGGTGCGCCCCTCGTTTGGTATCGATGATGGCATGAAGTTCATCGATGATGATTGCCTGGGCTGTTTTTATGATTGACTGACCGGACTTGCTGGTCAGCATCAGATATAAGGATTCCGGTGTTATGATCAGGATATGCGGCGGTGTCTTCACCATTTTCTGACGTTCCTTCTGTGGTGTATCACCGGTTCTGATTGCTATGATGAGTTCCGGAGGCAGACCCTTATGTTCGGTATTGGCACTTAGCTCTTCTTCGTAGATACCTTCCAAAGGACGGCGAAGATTCTCACGAATATCTCTGGCTAAGGACTTGAGCGGGGAAACATAGATCAGATGAAGTTCCCGCTTTAAGGTACCTTGGCGTGCCTGTTCCTGTAATCTGTCGATAAAGACAAGAAAAGCTGACAGCGTCTTACCGGTACCAGTAGGTGCAGACACAAGTGTATGTTCTCCGGCCGCAATCGCCGGCCATGCTTCCTCCTGAACAGCCGTCGGTGTACCGAGTGTCCGCCGGAACCAGTCCGCAGTGTACGGATGAAATAGATTAAGTGACTTCCCCGGCATAGGGCTTCCTCCAATGATTTATTATAAGTATATATTTTGCTATATGTTATCGACTATGAAGTAAATATCTGCTTTAAGCTTTTTGAAACAGGAGTAATAATTTCGATTGCATTGTTGCAATTTTGAATCTCAACCTTATCATAGATTCCTCCGAATTCGCCGTCCAAGGTCCATTCCAGGGAATCTGAAATTACTGTGAGATTGGAGGTCTGGATATAGTAGAAATAATTTTCATTCACTTTATTATTAATCAACGCACTGATAATCGCTTCCAGGTCAAAGATACTTTTGGGCATTTTAATTAACAGCATCTCAAACATACCGTCATTTAAGCTGGTTTTACTGTAATTAACGTTCTTAAAGCCTGCAATATATAAGGAATTTGTTACAAAACCAATAAAAAAATCATCTTCGATTACCTTATCATTATAAAGCACCTTCACATGCTTGGCCTTTAAATCCGATATTTTCTTAATGCCCTCCAGGTAATAGGATAGATTTCCAATCATATTCTTATGTTTTTGCGAGGTGGTATATGGGACATCCGTAAAAGCTCCAAAGGCTGCCACATAGATAAAATACTTATCATTGAATTTCCCGACATCCATGGTCTTTGGGACACCATTCAATATATTCATAACAGCATTTTTGATTTCCATACTGATCTTCAGGCTATGAGCCACATCGTTCATGGAGCCTGCAGGAATATACCCGATAGGAACCACTTTCCCGGAATACATCTGACCTGAGATAACCTCATTCAGGGTTCCGTCACCGCCACTGCAGACCAGGATATCATAGTCAGCTGCTTCACTGGCTATGATGCTTGCCGCATCTCCTTTGGTCTGGGTTGGAAATACCGTTACCTTATATCCATGTTTTACAAAGGTGTTAATAATCTCAAATAATTTTCCTTTTATCTTACCTCTTCCCGCTGCGGGATTGAATATGAATAAAAGTTTTTTCATTCTGGATCCTCCAATACCTGGTTATCGTTGATTAACAGTCATAATACCACAATCAAAGTATATCACATAGTATACCATTTCACATCAATATATTTTACTCATTTTAGCTGAATTACCGTTAGTATTCGTATATAGCATAAAAACATTCCAGCACCGGCTTAAGTTTTGCAATAATTTAAAACCGCTTCCAAGAGAAGTGATACCTCCCATGAATGCGGTTTTCGTACCAGCCATATGATAAATTTAAATAAAGTGTTTACTCATCAAGATCATCTGAAGCTTCCATTTTCTTATCCGTATCCACTTCTTCTATGTAATCCTCTTCGTTGTCATTCCTATTGAAAAAGGGATTCACTGGCTGCATTTTTACGGAATGATCGCTCTTAAGAAAGAAATCATTTTTTTCAATGGGGTCTTCTTTTTCACTAGAATCCTTTTGATCACCCGGAAAAGGCGGTTTCGGAGGATCATATGTTTCCTTTGGACAACCAGATTCCTCGGGTTGAATTACCAGTTCCCGAACCTTAACATCATTGATCCATACCTTAATTACATAGCTCTTGCACGGCCAAAGAGGTCCAAATACGAATTGTCCGCATTCATCTGTAAATGTATGGGTTAATGGCTTTAAGTTGTGTTCTTCATGATGCTCGACACATTCATACAATTTGACAACGGCATCCTTTATTTCCTTATGGCATTGATTTTTCACTATGCCATGAATGATGCTCCGATGTTCTTCCGGTATAACAATAACCGTTTCTATCTGCTCATTTTCTCCTGGTGTGAAGCTAAAACTCACTACTCGTGAACCCATGAAAAAATCCACTCCTACTTTATTTCTCATATTAATATTCTATTATTGGATTTTTACAATTATTCGCGATATATCAATACAGCTTCAAAAATTGACCAGGATTACAAATCACAGCTTCACAACTGCATTACATCAATGTACCCCGATAACGATTTACCTTTAAACGATCTGCAGTACTTTCAGGTCCGTACATTTTGATAAATCGATATATTCAGAATTGATGTTTAAAATGGGACTAAGAATATCCTGAGGCGGTATATATACGATTTCTCCTGTATACCCGTTACTCAACTGTACATTTGCTCCGATATAAAGCGGTGCCATACGATCCAGGAATAATTTTAAGGTTGGGTAATGGAACAGTCTTACTCCTTCCGTTAAAAACATTTGAAAGGATTCAAAAGGGGAAACCTTATGATGATAAACCCTGTTCTGGGTCATGGCATCATAGACATCGGCGATTGCTATTATCCTCGCATATAAGCATATCTCATCACCACTGAGACCAGCCGGGTATCCTGACCCATCCATACGCTCATGGTGCATGAGTATGGCATTCTTTACTTCCTGCTTCATGGAAGGTATATCCTTAATTGCTTCGTAGCCAAGTGTGGAATGCTTCTTGATGATTTCATATTCCTCACGGTCAAGCTTTCCGTTTTTATTCAGAATCTCAGGTGGTATCTGTGTCTTGCCAATATCATGGAGCAGCGCCGCACTGATTAACTCATATATCTTATCCTTCGGCAGATTTGTCCAATACCCAATCAGCAGGGCATAGAAAGCTACATTGATACAATGGGTATAGGTGTAGTCATCATATTGGCCTATGCTTTGCAGGTATTGAATAATCTGGTCTCCATCTGAGATATTTTGATAAATTTGTTCTGTAATGATTAAAGTTACTCTTTCAATCTCCCTGCTGTTACCTGCTGCAACTCCCTTAAGCAATTCACTCATTAAGACAACATATCCCCTGTATTGCTTTTCGAAAATGTTGAAATCTTTCCTGCCTTCCTCTGGCTTATAAATCTTCACATGATGTATCTTATAGTCAATCAGCTTCTGTTTGATAAAATCACTGATCATGGTATTCTTTGATACCAGAACTATACCATTATTGTTAAATACATCTTCGGCCAGAACATCACCTGTTTCGCAATTCATTGTTGATATAACCTTCACAATTTCCTCCATCATTATACAGACTTTTATTTTACAGACAAAAAAGTATTGAACAAAAAAAAGCAGACACGATGTGGTTGTCTACTTTTAATTTATAACGAAAAGTTGGCAACCTGACAATCATAGCATTAAGTATGCCTTAGACTCATGGCTTTGCGTCCTCACCTTTCAGTGAGTTTGCCGATTTATGCATTTTGAACTTCATTTATTCACGAGATACGTTCAACATTCTAATCAGTATTATAACTTATAATACAAATTATGACAATCCATTATTTACAATTTCGGACAAATAATTACAAAAATAATATATATGTAAATTATGAGCTTCTTACCCTATACTGCAACACCGAACTGATCTTTACCGGTCATGGTACCCAATTATAGTGATGGCCGGAGTCCAGATTGCATGACAAATCCTAAAAACCCCAAAATTACAGGATTAATCGACAGGATTTGTAACAAATTGAGGTATTGTAACGTATTATAATACAGATACATTAATATCATTATTCGAAAGGGGAAATAGTATGACTTTTTTTGACTTATTCAGATACTTTTTAATACTTATTGTTCCGGGAATTATCGGTGCTGTCGCCTTCAGTATAGCAGCACGTTTTAGAACAGAAGTAAATATTTATGTTGCATTAATCATTGATTTATTTACATTCATCATTATGATTACAGGACTATATTATTTCCATGGTGTATATACGGTGGATAAACTTCTATTCCAGTTTACTTGTTTGAGCTTTACCAGAATTTATGCCCTTCTCAGTATTCTGATTGCTATTCTTATAGGTGTGACAGCCGGATTAATCAGAAGATTGTTTTTCTGGATCAGACGATAGATGAAATTCTACGAGAAATCTGAAAGTACGTTGAACACATAGGTACCTCTGTATGTGTTAAGACGCAAGGACAGCGGGTATCATGTTCGCATCAGATCAGGCATGACATAACGTTCTATCTGCCTGATTCGAACATGATACCCGCTTCCTGCATTGCCTCCATCCGCTCATGTGCTTGTCTGATATTGATTGCCATAAATCCAAGAATGGCTGCTTTTTCACTGATTGTTCCGCTGCTTCATTCATACCTCCACAGAATAAGTATCCGGCTTCTCCATTAGGTAACACTCATTTGCCCATATTATTGTTACCATATCGGAATTACCAAGGTTCTCGAGGTTATGTACATAGCCCGGAGGTATATCGATTACCTCAAGCTTCTCACCATTAACATTAAAAATAATCACCTCTGTGGATGTTACGTTTCTTAATCGGATCACTCCGGTTCCGCTTACTACAAGAAACTTTTCGTGTTTGGTATTATGCCAATGATTTCCCTTGACAACTCCGGGCTTTGATATGTTTACCGACAGCTGCCCTATCCCCGTCTGTTTGATAAATTCCGTGAAAGAGCCTCTCTGATCCGTATGCATCGTAAGTTCATAGCCTATATCCTGTTTCGGCAGATAGCTTAAATAGGTGCTGTATAATTTTTTCGTTAACGGGTCTGACATATCCGGTATTGAGAGCTCCTCACGGGTGCTTTTGAAGGATCGTATCAGCTCTGCGATAGTCCCCAAGGTAATCAGATGGAAAACCGGGACTTTACAGTAGCTGCCCCGCCAGGTTTCTTTACCCTGCGCCGCACGAAGAAGTTCTTCTACCAGATCATCAATATACAGAAGCTTAAGGACAGCCTTCGGGTCATTGACCGTGATCGGCAGATCATGGGCTACGTTATAACAAAAAGTTGCTACGACGCTGTTGTAATTTGGTCTGCACCATTTACCGAATACATTGGAGAAACGATACACCAGGACCTTAGCTCCTGTTTCTTTGGAATACTCAAATAACATATCTTCTCCGGCCTTTTTACTACTTCCATATGGGTTATCTAACATAGCCTGAACGGAAGAGGCGAAGATGACAGGACAGAGATTATTCTGTTTTTTCAAGGTATTAATCAAATGCTTTGTGAAATCAACATTCGCATATATGTATTCTGCTTCCTCTTTTGGACGGTTTGCACCAGCCAGATGATATACCAGATCTGCATCCCGGCAATATTGATCCAGGAGCTCTTCACCCGTATCCAGATCATATTCATCTATCTCTGTATGCTTGTTATTCTTCAGTCCCATAATCAAGTGTTTCCCTATAAAACCTTCTGCTCCAGTGACTAATATTCTCATATATCGTCCCCTTTTTAAGCTATTCAGACTGTATCAATAATTGATGGTATCATCCGGGTTCTCACATAGCTTAAGAAATTCCTTACTGACATAATCTACGGTGTAATCATAAAATTTATTCTCAATATACGGATAATTAATATTAATCTTACGATACCTGGTACAGAAAAACCGGAGCTTACGCACTGTCTTCTGATTAATCCGGCTTTCCTTAATAATGAAGGAATATGGATATTTGCTCAAATACTCTATGACAGGACATTCCTCGGAGTTATACCAGTTAATAATGGGTTTCCCCATACTGATATTGTCCAGTAACATTCTAGGGAGCTGGTGATCTGTATTATCACAGATATGAATTAATATATTAGCATTTAGCTTCGCATTCTTCGCTGCTTCCGGTGATTTTGCTCCATAGAAGAAGATATTGCTGTTTCTCTCAGGCAAATATTCCCTCCAGGTATCAATATCTTCTCCGATGATATGCAGCCGAATACAATCCTTCTTTAATTTACGAAACATCTGAAACAATATCTCGGGATTTTCCATCACCTTACCAAGCTGGCCAACATATACACAATTGATATAATGCCGGTTCATTGGAATATTATCATCTTGATATGATCTTTGCGGCTGTACGATTACAGGATAATTCAGTGTCTGATATTTATCGTGGGGTATCAAATCATTGTCTTGCTTTAACTCATTTATAATGGAGGCTGTACCAACGATTTTATCTGCCATTCCCATTGCCTTTGTCTGAAAATCAACCAGATCCGATTTTTGATACCTATCAAGATAATAAGCATTCGCAGCAAAAGGAGTCTGCATATAAATCAACCAGTGAAATTTTTTTAAATATTTTTTCAAGTAACGCATGACAGGCTGGCAGCCTTCGAAGGGATCACATACATTAATTACAGTATCAATTCCATGTTGTTTTATAACTTTTCTAAGCCTTTTGAACGGAAAATAACACCAATACTTCTTTAAATAATCCTTATGATTTGACCTGTCCCTCAGGATGGAGAAGGCTAAGTGTAATGCTGATAATAATTTAAATTGAAGCAGATACTGAAATACCTGCCTCTTATCATAGGTATCAGTTATTTTGTGGATATTGATATTCTGCCAGACTTCTTCCGCTTCCGCATCAAAATCAGGCTTCAGCGGCAGTACATGAACCTCATGTCCCATATGGATAAATGCCTGTGACAGATTATGAATAATGAAGAAATTTGAATTATAGTCCGGATCAAAATCATACGTGATAAACAGTATCTTCATAAATTCACCAATCCCTTAATAAGATCTGTAACAGCTTTATTATCTACTCTATTCAGATAAACTCATAATAATTCGATGTTTTCTCTGTCTTTTACCTCTTTCATCGCATTCCTGGTATCGAAGATTACTTCTGCGCTTTTTTGGATGAATTCGTAATCATATGCGCTATGAGCCGTGAGCAGCAAGACAAGATCAGCTTCCTTCAAAGCTGCTTTCGTAAGCTCTATACTGTTATATTCGTTTCCCATATACTTATATACAGGGATAAGCGGGTCATTGTAGGATACCTCAGCACCCTGTTGTGTCAGTAGTTCCATAATTCTTAAAGCCGGGCTTTCTCTATAATCATCGATGTCCTGTTTATAAGCGACACCAAGCATAAGTATTTTAGCACGGCTCATGGTCTTGCCGAGCTTATTTAAGATTTTCATAGCCCTTTCCACCACATACTCCGGCATATAATTGTTGATTTCTCCGGCAAGCTCAATCAGGCGGGTATGGTAGTTATATTCTCTCGTTTTCCAGGTAAGATAGAAAGGATCTATAGGAATACAGTGTCCGCCGAGACCCGGTCCCGGATAAAAAGCCATGAACCCGTAGGGCTTTGATTTTGCTGCGTTTATCACTTCCCAGACATTGATACCCATTTTATTGCACAGGATAGCCATTTCATTGGCTAGCGCGATGTTGATATTGCGAAATGTATTCTCAAATATTTTCTCCATCTCTGCAACTGCCGGTGAAGATACCTCGATAACCTCCCCTTCCAGGACATTACGATAAAGAGCTGCTGCCACCTCCGTACAGTCTTTCGTGACTCCGCCCACTACCTTCGGGGTATTCTTGGTCTTATATTGTTTATTCCCCGGATCTACCCTTTCCGGTGAAAATGCCAGGAAAAAGTCTTTTCCGCAGATCAGGCCGGTTTCCTCAAGGATGGGTTTTACAACCTCCTTCGTGGTTCCTGGGTATGTAGTACTTTCCAAAATTACAAGCATCCCCTTATGAAAGTATTTCGCAATGGATCTGGTGGATTCGATGACATAGGAAATGTCCGGCTGCTGATACTTATCCAGTGGTGTCGGGACACAGATTGCCACACAATCAAGATTGCTTACAAAAGAAAAATCATGGGTGGCCATTAATTTTCCCTCTTTCACAACCCTGTCAAGCTCATCCTCCAAAATATCACCAATATAATTATAACCTGCGTTAACCTGGTTTACCTTCTGCTCCTGAACATCAAACCCGATGACCTGATAGCCTGCTTTTGCTTTTTCAACCGCAAGGGGAAGCCCGACATACCCTAAGCCGATGACTCCTACAACCGCCGTCTTATTCTGTATTTTTGTGAGAAGTTCCTCTTTATCATCATTAACATCTTTTACGGTACTCATATGAAATTCCTCCATAGAACGCTGGCGGATAACCTTTCCATCCATCGCGTTCTGTCTCTATTAATTACCACAACCAATCTTAGTTAAACAATCCCCTTCTTTCCATTATATGAATCCGATCAAAAAAGGTTACTGTATTATCGCTAATACCGTAACCTTATGGATTCATCGATTATCGGATGCTTTGGTTATCCGCCGAAGGGTCTATCTTTCGTATTAATCTGGCCGGGTTTCCTGCTATCACACAATTGCCTTCCGGAAAGCTCCTGGTAACAACAGCTCCAGCTCCAACTGTTGTATGGTCTCCCAGGACAACTCCGGGAAGAAGCACTGCATTAAAGGCAATCCAGCATTTTTTGCCTATCACGACATCCTTTCCCTCCGTGTGAAGATCCGGGTCATGAACATCATGATTGGAGGTTATTATGGCTGTATTATTAGCGATATAAGTACCTTTGCCTATGTATATACGGCCACCGTTTGAAGCCTGAAAGTATTTACCGCTTCCCTGAAACAATAATAAATCCGATGGATCAAAGAAGATATTCTCATAGCCCCAGACCGTATTGTATGGAGATACGGGAAAAGCTACACCGGCATTCATAGTACGGCTCTTTCTCGCCTTATAATCGTTCATTGTCCAAATCCAGCCTGCTGCAAGATATTTTTTATCCTTCTTATAAAAATACCTGTTTTTCAGATACTTTTTATCATAAATACGTTCTGCAATCCTCTTTCCTCTGCAATATACATAATATTGTCCCAGCTTCATCAGAAAAAGCAAAAGGTTCCCCCTGATAAATCGGTAGATTTTCATTGAAAGAGGCATTATGTCACCTTCCCTTTTTTATTGCCTGATATTTTGTTCTGATTATTTTAGCAAATATCTTAAAATATATTTTTATATAATGTAAAACCAGGTATTGATAAATCCGATAATGTCTTGGAAGGATATCGATATGAAACTCCCATAGACTTTTCCGATTAAAAACCGGATGGAACAGATCTTCCGGATTAACATTGTTTATTGCGTTTGTATTATGAATAACCTCCAGCCACATCATTTGATCAATTTCCGCTTCAATCACCGGGATGCCGGTTTCTGAAAGCAGGGTATGGTCACAGAAATATACAATTTTAAAATCACGGTCCATTGGCAGGATTAAGGAAATAAAATGATTATAGATAATCGGCTTGGAATAAAAAGCAATCTTATAGGAGGTAGAATATCTCAGCCCAAAGGGAAAGGAAAGAAAGGCCCTTTTTAATTTTCCTTCCCTTACAGCGTTCTGCACCCTTTCAACATAGGTAATATTATAGGAATCATCGTTGTCGATTCTGGAAGTGATGCAATACTCTGCGTCCGTATCAGCCCTAATATATTCCGTTATATAATCACGCCATCGAAATGCGGTCTCGTCCTTTAGAAATAAAGGAACAAGGTTCGGCATTATATCACAGTACTGTTTTATTTTCTTATGATATTTTCTGTCCGTCCGGTCCGAGAACAGAATGAGCCAGGTAAAATTGTGATTGGTCTGTCCATAAACCGAAGGAAAGCAGAATTGTTCAAATAACCGGAAACGCTCCTTCATATATTCCGGTGTCAACGTCGGATTCCCGTTTTTGTCCAATCTTTCTGCCTTAGGGAGATTGAACGCCGTGATGATGTAGTGCTTAATCATATCCTAATCTCCCCCATTCCTGTTGGTGATAACTCCGTCGGGCAAACGGATGGAACTCCAGTATTTCAGCGGCCAGATCAGATTATCGGCTTTATCTGCTTTCTTTTCGAGGGTTACGGATTCAGCTACGTCAATATTATGGCTGTTACCAAGAACGTCCCGTTCAAACAATAAAAGCGTTGTTGCATAAACTCCTGCAACCAGGCTGCTGATATCAACCTCGATGGTTCTGGAATTAAGTCCATCCCTAA
>DATMUM010000155.1:0-12222 GCA_035564175.1 Mobilitalea sp. | reverse complement strand
TTGAAAGCTTTATTGATCCGTTATCTTCTTAATCTTTCTTCCGTCTTCAACAAAGCTTTCAAAATCAAGCTCTTTTTCACGGAGCTGCACGAATGTGGCTCCCGCTTTCACTATCATTTCTACCTGGTCTTCCAGTTTATTCTCACCAAGCCAAGTTCTATCTGTAACCAGATATAGGAACATGGAATTTTTATCTGCTTTCAATTTGTGCTCCCTCCTTTAATAAGGCTGTATTCATTTTACTCATATAATCAATGATCAACATCCGGTAGGTGTTCGTCCCTCCATCGATTTCGCATAGTTTCTTATAAGCAAGTTCACCGCAAAGCCCCATTGCGGTAACAGCAGCTGCTGCTGCATCAAGAATATTGCCGTGATTAGCCCCAATATAGCTTCCGATCACAGCTGTCAGCATACATCCTGTTCCTGTCACTTTACTCATCATCGTGTGACCATTTGTAATAACATAAGCTTTCCCGCTGTCTGCGACGATATCGGTTGCTCCCGTGATCGCAATGACTGCTCCGGTTTTTCTTGACAATGCTTTTGCAAAATATATTACACTATCCAGCTTATCCGCTGTAACAGCATCGGCGGCAGAAGCATCCACACCCTGGGCGCCGGAGCTGCCGGAAGCTAAGAATTTAATCTCCGATATATTACCGCGGATAACTGAAAAATGTACTTCCTTCAGTAATTTGATTGCTGTGTCATTACGTAAGGCAGAGGCACCTGCACCCACAGGATCGAATACTACCGGATGCCTCAGTTCATTCGCTTTTTTGCCAGCGGCAATCATAGACCTAATCGTCCTTTCATTCAGCGTTCCCATATTGATTACCAGGGACGAACAAATGGAAGTGATATCTTCCACCTCCGCAATATCATCTGCCATAATTGGTGATCCGCCGCTGGCCAGTATGATGTTGGCACAGTCATTCACCGTAACATAGTTTGTGATGGAATGCACCAGAGGTGTTTTTTCATATACCTTTTTCATAATTTCATCAAACATTTTTCCTAACCACCTTTTCTATCATTAAATTTGTTATTACACACATCACCATTACGATGGAGACTACCGGTATTGTACTTCCAAGCACGGTGTCCATCCCAAGAAATATTCTATATATGATAAAGCCTGCTGCCCAAAGGCACAGATTAATTATGCTTCTTGGCTTTGCTGCCTTTCGTTTCTTCAGAATAAAATAATCCGTGATCAGGATGGCAGCCATCGGAACAAAGACGGAGCCAATCAGATATAGGAAATTCTCATATTCTTCAATCGGTGTAAAGATTGCAATTACTGTTCCAAGGAGACATACGGCTACTCCGATCATTTTTCCATTCCATTTCGGATGGATGTTACGCATACTTTCCGCCGCTGAAAAGACATCAAGATATGTAGTCGTTACCGTTGAAAGGATAACAATCAGCATAGCTGCTGCTCCAAAGCCGGCACCCAGGAGGATCTGTACAATATCGGTATTACCCACGAAAATGGCTGCACCCAGACCAATTGCATACATAAAGGAGCTTCCGGTAAAATAGCTTACCGTGCTTATCAGGGTAAAACCTAACGGCTTATCCGTATGCTTTGTATAATCAGAGATTAACGGAAGCCAGGAGATAGGCATGGCAATTGATAACTCCAATGCCAGTCCAAAGCTCATCACCTCATTAATCTTTACAGGCTCATGGCTGCGAAACACCGTAAATCCAAGTATTGCAGTAAGTAAAAACAATGCTCCGACAGCTGCATTATTAAGCTTTCCGATATTTTTAATCCCGGTCAGGATCCAGATAATGTTTAGGCCTCCAATGAGCAGGCACCATGCCACATTACCGGATAGAAATGATATGCCGCCCGTAACCGAGCCAATGGCATTCGCTCCGCTGATAATCATGACCGCTGTCCAGCCAATCAGCTGCAGCACATTAAGAATTGAGAAGAAGATTGATCCATATCTGCCGAAGGACAGCCCGACACTCTCCATTGCAGACATTTTACTTTCGCCGCCAATCAGACCTGCAAAATAAAGCAAGACACAACCAATCAGATGCCCTACAATGATCGCAGTCATCCCCAGTCCAAAGCCAAGTGGTGCAAGAAGTGCACCAGTTAAAATCTCAGCAATGGATATTGCTGCGCCAAACCACAGTAGGGAACCGCTTAAAAATGACATTTTGTTCTCATTCATATAAATCTCCATTCTGCCGCAGCACCGCGAATTTGGGCGTCAGCACAAAATTGCCGTGTGGAAAATCTTGATTTTCCACACTAACTCCCCATGCTGCCTCTTTAAGGCAGCTCAAAGCCTTGGAAGAACAAGGAGTGAGTACCATTGTGCGAACTTCGAAGTTCTTCCTGTGTGAATTGCTTTTTAATTCACACTAGTCTCCTATGTATTAAAAATGGGATATGCCTAAGTTAAGCATATCCCACTGATATATCTAAGTGTTCATCCCTACGTTGGCATTATCCAAATCAGGTAATAGGGTCGAAGTCTTTCGCTTCCTCTCAGCCTGCGCACACAAGCTCCCCTGTTATTAATTTTATTGTAGTATATATTTTTTCTACCCTATTGTCAACGAAGAATTACTGGTATCTTTTTCTTACAATTATAATGGTCTTACTGCGATTCCGTTTACTTCTACCTGATCATTGATTTCAATTACAAGACATTTACGTCCGTCTACCAGCTTCGTCTGAACCAGATCCGTACGTTCCGGATTAACTTTAATGATAACATCCGGTGTTTTTACTTCAAAAACCCTGGTACTGGCTAAGTTCGAAGCTAATAAGGAAACATTTTCACCTGCCATCTTTTCGTAATTTTTATCAAATTCCTCTAGCTTCTCCTGCTCGACCCCGCTTTCCACAAACAGGTTTTTCACTTCTACCTTATCTAAAACCAATGGCTCCGGTATTTCTTTCAATTTATGTTCTTCTATAATCTCATTCAGCTTTTCATGAATATTACGTACTATCTCGTACTCACAATCCTCACCGAGGGTTTCTGCCACCAGGCTCTGGAAGGTCTCCCGCTGAACACCTGCAGACATAGGCAATTCACAGCCGAGAAGCTGATTCACAAAATCATTGTGGAGCTCCTCCGAATCCTTAGAATAGTACAATACACTATGTAAATCCGTACTTCGGTCATGAAATGCCGGAAATAAAAATCCGTTATTCGGAACTCCCACAACCCAGTCCTGAATTCTCTTCTGAATTTGATTCATCTCCTCATTATAGCTTAACCCGGGCTTTGACAGATTAACCGGACAAATGGAACATAATATGTAACAGTACACTTCTTCGGAAGCATCCTCCATCAGGATTTTATCGCTGGTTTTCCCCGGAACATCATACGCCGCATAAAGCACCAAAATCAGATAATTGCCCACCTGGTCATACTGCTGGACAACTTTCTGATAGAATTCATCTAAAAGGACTTCGTCCTTCAATTCACTGTCTCGCAACTGCAGAAGAAACTGCTGTGTGCCACCGTTAAATTCCGTTGCAGTAGGAAACTCCATATTAATCAGGTTCCTGCCGATGGTTCCTGATAAGGTTTTCTTAAATATTTCGAAGTATTTAAAGGTCTCTTCCTCCGGTAAACACAGGAAAGACTCCGTAAACTTGGTTTTAATATTCTTCTCTCCATCCACATAGCAACCGCTGACCTTGGTGATGGAGCAGTTTTCATGTTTAAATTGTTTTCTGATTTCTAATATCTCACTGTTAATCATCTGTAATCTCCTTGTTAGTTTTATTCCAGTTAAATGCAATTGTATGATAAACCTGCCAAAGGTTAGTTTACCAGCAAAAGCAGATAACCCAATTCCCAAATAGCCTCATCAAAGCTCTCTTCCCAGAACTCTTTCATTCCTTCGGCGTTATATCCAATCATTCTCGAACAGATAACGATATAATCCCTGATTTCAGGATAGGAAATGCCGCCGCTTAGCCATTTTATAAAGGCTGCATATCTTACCATCACATATTCGGTAACCAGGATCTGGAATGCCCTGATAATATCATCCATATCCTCTCCGGTACATCCGGCAAATATCTTTGACACAATACAGTGTTCCATCAGCTTATCATATTGTTCGAACACCTTTGTAAACTCAGTCCATCGATTGATTACATCCCCGGTATCCAGCCCTTCAGCCACGCTATATAATTCCTGCAAATACGGTTGATAGCTTTTTTCTTTCCTGTAATTCTGTACCAAATCCAGAAACAGTTCATTCTTTTCCAGCAAAGAATCCTTATCAGAAATCACTGCCTCGCTTAAAAACTGCTGTATCATGATTACATGTTTTTCATCCTGATAACTTTCCAGCAATGCTTTTATGCTCTTCTCCTCCTCTTTCACGGATAACAGCAGATGAAAAATAAGAGCTAAACGATCAGAGATAGAAAAATCTTCTCTCTGCATCACAGCTATCATAACATCCCTGATACTGTTTTTCTGTGAGTTAGTCCCTCTGGTAGCTTCATCACCATCATCCAGAAATTCCAGTGATCCAGGGATATGCTTCAGAATATCAATCACTGCCGGGCAGGCACAGGAAAGGGCATATTCACTGTAATAACCCATATCATTCACCAGCCGCGGAAAGCACCTGCAGGTATCCGACAGATAAGCTTCTCCATATCTGATTACGATATCACAGAGTCCGTTCTCTGTGAGAAAGGGACATTCCTTATCCTTTCCCATTCTGATGCGGCATCCGACTTTCTTTATACTTTTCATTTTACCGAGAAAATAGACAGAATTATCGCTACAATTCTTCCATCGCTTGCAGGTATCCGAATCAACGGTGATTTCCCAGCCCTTACAACAGGAAAAGGTACACTGATCTGCTATACATCTGAATTTATCATAGAAATCAATTTTAATCGTATGCTTCATTTAAACTCCTGTCTCTCCTTCATAGCCAATATAAGTTTATCATGTAAAAATTCGATTATCAAGCCATAGTTCACCTCCAATAGAATATGAAAAAAGCTATAACTCCTTATGCGCCAGGATTTATAGCTTTCTTTCCCTTGATAATATTGCTTTCTGATTGCTATTCTGTATTCCGTATTACTGCTGTTTATTTACCGCTAAACCAAATGATATTTATGCTGGGGTCTGCCGACCTTGCTTTAAATTTCTCACGATATCTCCCCCAAAAGTCGCTACCTGCATTGGCTTTCAGTAACCCCCTGCGTTTAAATACCGCCTTCCACTGTGTATGGCTTTTTAGATATGGCTTCATTTGATCTCTAGAACATTTTCAGCATTCGTAATACACATTTATAACATTAGCTACAATGTTTAAAATTAAAGTATTTACTTAACTTTATATTTACATTTTGTTTGAATCAATGTACAATTTAAATGTATTCTTGGGGGTAATTCTTTCGATGGATTAATTATCAATATTGCTTTACTATCCTGCTAATTACAACTTTCTTTATAAAATTCTTATCGAGTAGATTTAAGTAATAGGGTAAATATATCCTTAAACATTTAATGAAATGTTTAAGTCAAAAATTAAAAACATTAAATAATTCCAATGTGAAAAGCTATTTTTAATTAAGATTGAAAAGGAAGGTGGTAGATGCTTCATAAATCTATTTTTCATAAAGGGGAGAATATTTTATAGCGAAAGGAGACTTCAGAAATAGATGTCAGGGGCATTTATTCTGAAAATATAGTTATGAATTTAATTATGAAATGCAATCGTAATGGTGTAATGAAAAGAAGTTTAACCACAATGTTAATTTTTATCATGGCATTTACCTTACTTACAACAAATGAAGTATTAGGTGCCACAAGTGAAAGTTTGAGTAAAATCAGCAGAGTTTCCGTTCATGATCCAGCTATTTACTATGATTTAGCAACAGGTAAGTATTATGTTTTTGGCTCCCATGTGGCGCAGGCTTCAAGTACAGATTTAATCAATTGATCTTATCTTGGAACACAAGGATATATTAATAAATCACTCTATGCTGCTCCTACCTATGAAGGCTATTATTATCTTAAGAATAAAAACAGCGGATTATACCTGGATGTAACAGGCGGTGACACCATAGATGGTGCAGCTATGCAGCAGTCCGCTTACATTGGCAAGGAAGAGCAGAAATTCAAAATCGTATATCAAGGAAGTGACTATTATTACATCTTAACAGGATCATCCTCCTATAATAGCTGTGTTGAAGTAGCTAATGGTTCCTCCGCTGACGGTACCCAGATGGATCAGTGGACTTATGCCGGTGGTAAAAAACAGCTTTATAAGATCCAGCAGAACCAGGATGGTACAGTTACCTTCCTTACCAAATCCTCCAGCAGCAAATCCGCTATCAGTGTTACTGGCAGCAGTAAGAAAAGCGGAAGTAAAATCCAACAAACAAAGAATAAGGACCTAGACAGTCAGAAATGGGAGTTGGTAAAAGCCGGGGGTACAGGTAATGCAGCAAGAAGTACCGCATCAGATTTACTTACTGCCTTATCAACTTCCTTTGCGTGGGCTGGCTATAATGACGCGGATCAAAAAGGCTGGACGGCGATCTGGGCTCCCGATATGATCTATAATCCATCCTATGTATGGGCCGATGGTTCAACGGGTGCTTACATGCTTTATTACTGCACCTCTTCTACCTATAACCGCTCCTGCATTGGCTATGGCGTATCCAAAGCTGTAACAGGACCTTTCCAATATGTTGATACCATTGTATATTCCGGTTTTACAAGTGTGGATAAAAATGTTACTACAACTTCCAGATTAGGAACCAAGACAGTTAATGTATCCTATAAAAACACGAATATTCCCGAGCTGATAGACAACGGTACTCTAACCGGTATCAACGAGCAATGGTTTAACAGCGATTCCTCTTATAACAGTACTTCATTCCCGAATGCCCTTGATCCCAATGTTATCTATGATAAGGATGGTAATCTATGGCTCACCTACGGCTCCTGGTCCGGCGGTATCTTTACTTTACCTCTGAATGCTGAGACAGGCCAGCCGATACGTACAAATGCAAACAGTGATAATTCAGATACATACTTTGGTACAAAAATAGCAGGCGGATATGGACATTCAGGCGAAGGCCCCTATATTGTTTATGACAAAACTACGGACTACTATTATTTATATGAATCCTATTGCTGGTTAGCGGCTAACGGTGGTTATCAGATTCGTATGTTCCGCTCGACCAGTGTGGATGGGCCGTATACCGATACCGTGGGTAATTCAGCCGTTTATACATCAACGACTAATATGACTGATCTGGGTATCAAGTTATTTGGTAACTATAACTTCTCCAGCTTACCGGTTGGTTACAAATCCGGCGGACATTGTTCCGCATTCATTGATACCGATGGTCAGAGATATCTTGTTTACCATACAAGATTTAATAACAGAACTGAGAACCACGAGGTTCGAGTACATCAGCAATTCCTGAATGAAGACAATTGGCCGGTAACAGCAGTATACGAATATCTGGGAAGCGCGATCTCAACAAAAGGTTACAGTAAGAGTGACATGTGCGGAACCTATCAGTTTGTTAATATGGGAAATGATTCTAATGCAACGAATGTTGGAATGCTTCCTACGAAGAGTGTAAAGTTAAATTCCAATGGTAAAATAACCGGAGATGCTACAGGTAAATGGTCCTACAAATCCGGAACCTATTATTGTACCATGGTAATCGACGGAGTAACCTACAAGGGAGTCTTCTTCAAACAAAAGAATGAGGCTTCCACCCATAAGGAGGTTATGACCTTCTCATTAATCGGTGATAACAACCAATGTATCTGGGGTTCGAAATAATAATAGTGATATCATTATTATTAGCATTCTGGAGAACGAAAAATAATAATTGTATCAAAATAAGCATACAGTGAAAATGTTTCCAGGGTAATGACATAAGGGCTATTGAAGTAAGGAGGTGAATCTCTTAGGTTGGATACAAATCTAACCTAAGGAGGCTCACTTCATATTCCAATAGCCTTTTTGTATATTCATTGTTAATTTGTTAGTTACAGACTAATTTATATCCTTGGGTTGCGTATCTTTAAATAATCAGCCAATACTTCCAGCAAAAAATTAATCCTTATTTTATTTACAACCTTTTACTATCTTCGTTTCATCTATTATTATAAAATTAAAAACATAATCATATAAGTACGGCGATAAATCAGATACAATCTTACTTTTCTCATCTTCCGTACATTTAATGTGTATAATCTTATTCATTTCATCAATCTCTTGTTCCATCCTAACCACTCCATTCAAGTCTTTACATCACACAGTTGAATAAGCTTATAAAGTATCATTAGCTGTTCGAATATAGATTTTTTGTAAATATTTCAGTCTCAAGAATTTTCTTTAATATTTCCTTGGCTTCTTCCCTGATTTCTTCGATGGGACGCTTTTCTAAAAGGCTTTCATTAATGAAACCGCATAATCCATAACACAGGAAGCTTGTTATTTTCCTTGGCGAATATTTCGGAATTAATACTTTACTTTCTCTGACAGCATGCGTTTCTACAATTTTCATAACGTAGTTGTAAAATGAAAATGCCAGATAGGGATTCTTTTTTTGTATCGTGTGACGGAAAAAATCAAAGCGGTCATAGTATAAATTAAAGATACTGTCCAGCATGTTGCAATATCCAATAATCGGATTGTTGGAAGCATTGTTTTTTGACTGTATTCTGTTGTAATCCTCTGTTCCTAAATTAATCATATCCTGAAATATTTCTTCAATCAGTTCATATTTATCACTGTAATGAGTATAGAAAGTAATCCTGCTGATTTCAGCCAGGTCACATAATTCCTTTATGGATATCTGTTCGAAGGGCTTTTCGTCCAGCAAGGTGATAAGTGTCTGCTTCAAAGTCTTCTTTGTCTTTTTAACTCGTTTGTCTTCCATAATAAATAACACTTTCTACTATTTGTATAAGTAATTAACAGATTGATAATTGTGTAATTGCATCGTTTTTTTACACCTTATATAATCTTAATACGTGTATAAATAATAGTCAATGTGTAAGGAATATATAAGCTGATAAAGAGGATAAAAAATATGAATAAGTTTGTAATAAGCTGTTGTTCTACTGCGGATTTAACAGCTGAGCATTTCAAGCATAGAAATATAAATTATATCTGTTTTCATTATTCACTGGATGGTAAACAATGTAATGATGATCTGGGAAAGAGCGTTTCCTTTGATGAATTCTATAAAGCAATGGCTGATGGGTCAGAAACCAAAACATCACAGGTAAATACAGAAGAATTTGTAGAATATTTTACCTCGATTTTAGAAGAAGGACAGGATATATTACATGTTTGTCTTTCAACCGGCCTTTCCGGCGTCTTTTCTTCGGCCATGATTGCAAAAGAAGAATTGGCAGAAAAGTATCCTGAAAGAAAAATCTACATCGTGGATTCGCTGGGGGCATCCTCCGGATATGGCCTTATCATGGATAAATTGGCTGATTTGCGTGATGAAGGAATGGATATCGAGAAATTATATGACTGGGTAAATCAACATAAGCTGGAGCTGCACCACTGGTTCTTTTCTACTGATCTTACATTCTATATTAAGGGCGGACGCATCTCGAAAACTGCAGGTTTCATAGGAACCGTACTGGAGATATGTCCGCTTCTTAATATGGATCATGAGGGAAAATTGATTCCGCGTTATAAGATAAGAACAAAGAAAAAAGTGATCAATGAAATTGTGAATAAAATGGAGGAAAATGCAGAAGGTAGCCTTGAGTACTCCGGAAAATGTTATATATCACAGGCAGGATGCTATAAGGACGCACGTGCGGTAGCAGACCTCGTTGAGAAACGTTTTAAAAAATTAAACGGAAAAGTGGAAATTAATTCAGTAGGGACAACCATAGGCAGTCATACTGGACCTGGAACGGTTGCATTATTCTTTTGGGGGGTCAAAAGAGATGACTAAAAAAGAAAAGCTAGCAAAAATGATACGAATCATAACTGTACCACCTGTACTTATCATGATTCTTCTGGCTATCCTTAATACAGTAAGTAATCATATTTTTAAAAGTCAGAGTGAAGTTCTGTTATCTGTTCTGCTTCTTGTACTGGTTCCGGCTGCAGCTTATCCGCTTCAGCCACTTTTTCCTTCTCTTAAGGAAAAAGGAAGGGAAGGACAGAGAAATCTTGCTTTTATTCTTAACTTAGCCGGATATGGTATTGCTGTTATATATGGGGCGTTTTCCCATGTAAGTAGTGGATTACAATTGATTTATAATACTTATTTTATCTCCGTGTTCGTACTTGTAATTTTTAATAAAATAATTAAATTACGTGCCAGCGGACATGCCTGCAGCATCACTGGCCCACTGGTATTTTTAATTTACTTTATTGGCTGGAAATGCATCATTCCATGTTGCATTGTATTTCTCCTGGTCGTATGGTCGTCATTAACATTGAAGAGGCATACAATCAAGGATTTGACAGCAGGCAGTATCATATGCCTAATCGCCTTTTTATGCAGCTTTCTGATTATGGGTTTATAGGAGATTTGAGCAAAGATGGAAAATATGAGAAAAATAGCAATTATGACCGATAGTAACAGTGGGATAACTCCAAAGGAAGCATAAGAACTTGGTGTGACTTTGATACCCATGCCATTTCTGATTGATGAAAATTTATATTTTGAAGGAAGAATCTCCGTCACACAGAAGCAATCCGTAATGGATGCACTGGTACTTGCCAAAGCAGGCAGGACTGCCTGTGAAATCAGAGAAATATTGGAACGGGAAGCTTTGGCTGCAAGCATTTATATTACGGTCGATACGCTGGAATATCTAAAAAAAGGTGGCCGTTTATCCGCGGCAGGAGCTGCAATCGGCTCCGTATTAAACATTAAGCCGGTACTTACAATTCATGGGGATAAGTTAAATGTACATGCAAAGGTTCGGGGCATGAAAGCAGCGAGACGGATTATGATTGATGCCATGAAGCAAGATTATAATACGAGATGAAGAGAATTATATGAAAAAGATGAAATGCGTCTTTTTATATCATATAGTGATGCAAGTGAAGATATTATCAAAGATTGGCTGGAAGAGGTTAAGGAAGCATTCCCGAAGGCGGAAGTCTTTGCAGATCCCCTAACATTAAGTATTGGTTGTCACATTGGGCCGGGAGCAATTGCAATCGCAACATGCGTATATAAAAAAGAAAATGACGATGCTACACCCTTGGTGGTATCATAAAAGTACGTAATCAGTCATCAGTTTAAAGCCAACGGAAAGAACTTTGCCACATCATCATGTCATAGCAACCAAAAATATTCACTCAGTATAGCCTGTTGGATAAAACCTTTATTCTTGCATATGTAAAGATCATCTCTTTCTTATTTTTTCCTTAACAATTTTACAAGTAAATATCCTTTTGGAAATCTGACGAGCTCCTCTTCTCTTATTACACCAATTCTGATTATTATTACAAAATATAAAGTTGCAGCAATTATTACGGATGTGATAGTTGCAACTGCATTACTATTTACTAAATAATACATTCCTTTGTAAATAGTAATTGCTGCAATTCCCATACATACCGATGCTATTAGAGGCAATAAAAACGTATTCATAATCTCCTGTCGGTAGCCAAGATATTTGCGTACAAAAAATCTATTTAATATACACATTACAAAGGAGTATACTATAGCTACAATCACAAGACAATAAAGATTCAGATCTGTAAATATCAGCAAAGGTACAAGAAGAATGGTTTGGATTATTAAAGCAACCGCAGCATTGACTACCGCAATATTAGCCTTACCAACACTTTGAAGAATAGCGTTGGTTAGAGTTGAAAGTGAATAAAATACGGTTGTAACGCTTAAGTACCTGAGTAAATTTGAAGCTTCCATGAAAGTCTCTTTTTGAGGAAATAATAATAAAACAATCGGCTTTGAAAGGACAATAAATCCAACCATTGACGGAATGGAAACAATCATAATCGTTCGAATGGCATAATCTATTTTTCTCAATGTTTGCGATCTATTTCCAAGAATGTAAGATCCGGATATACTAGTGTAACATTGATTAAGTTGTTGATATATAAAAAGTGTGTTATAATTGAATCATCATACTACAGAAAAGAGATGGTTCAATATGTCAAAAATTATTGTGTCAATTGTTCTTACAAATGAAGACAAAGACTTTTTAA
>DATMUM010000154.1:0-6912 GCA_035564175.1 Mobilitalea sp. | reverse complement strand
CGAGCCTACCACTGGCCTGCATATGGCTGACATTACCAGCATTTTGACCATGATTGACCGCCTTGTTGACAAAGGCAACACGATTATTGTCATAGAACACAACCTCGATGTAATTCGTAATGCCGATTGGATCATCGACGTAGGTGTCGAGGGCGGCAGCAGAGGCGGACAGATACTTTTTGAAGGAACACCTGGGGATTTGAGAAACTGCAAGGAGTCTATTACTGCAAAATACTTGTAAACGGATACCATCAAATAAGAGCATGGAGTAGTGATGATAAAAAGGATGCTATCCCTATGTGGTTTGCACTAGATTATTGTATGTGCCCAGCAAAAATATGGGTTGAATGGTGCAAAGAAATCGTTGATGGATTTTATATAGCTAAAGTTAAAATAAGAAATCTATCAATTATTATATTGCTAGTCAATAATTTATAAAGTAATTATAAAACTCACCAAGGTTGCTCAACGGAGTAGACTTAGGTTAGTTTTTCTATAATAGCTATATAAAAATCTACATGGATATAAACAATAATTGTAATGATAACTTTGGTCTATAAAAAACGGAAGGACTTTATGTATGTAAATAAATAACATAATGTAAAATATATTTGACATTATGTATTGCGTATGTTACTATTTGTATATAGTAAGTTACAAAAATTAGAATGGAGTGTGATGGCATGTCATATCAAGAAAAAAGGACGATTGTAAGTATTATTTCTGGTTTGCTGGTTTTGGTGGCATACTGCATCTATGTATTCGGTAAGTATCAATCGCATACAGTTGCTCTAGATGATTTGAAGTTTAGCGCGACAACAATGCTGATTTTTATCGGTATCGGTATTGCCGCTACAATCATTATCCAGATTCTTTTTCATATTGCACTTTCAGTCGGGATAGCCGCGAGAGAGAGAAATCATGATGAAAAAGCGATTGAAAAAGAGATCGAGTATCCTTTCGTCGAAGATGAAATGGATAAACTTATTGAATTAAAAGCGATGAAGATAGGCTTTATCATTGGCGGAGCCGGATTCATTGCTGCACTCGTTACGGTGGTTTTCAATTGCTCCGTAGCAGTAATGCTTAATATCATATTCCTGTCATTTAGTCTGGGCTCCTTGGCTGAAGGTATATTGAGTCTGCATTATTACCGAAAGGGCGTAAGAAATGGCTGACAAATTCATAATTACGAATAACATTCGACGGCTGCGTTTCTTTGCCAATGAAATGACACAGCAGGAGCTTGCTGAAAAAGCCGGTATGTCAAGACAGACGATAATAGCAATTGAAGCAGGTAAGTATTCACCTTCTCTGGAATTGGCATTTCGGATTGCCGATGCGTTCGGTGTTAAAATAGGTGAGGTATTTGATTATGAGGTTGAAAGGGGGTAATTTAATGAAAGATTTGTATGAGACTACTATAAAACCAACTACAAGTAAAAAGACAGCTAGAATCGTGGGAGCATTATTTTTGATTGCAATGGCTGCGAGCCTTTTTGGTGGTAATATGGTAAATTCCATCCTATCATCCGCGAATATTCTTTCTGCTGTTTCTGAGAATAAACCGGAATTGTTGATAGGAACACTGATTGAGCTTATTAATGCAATTGCAGTTGTTGGAATTGCAGTATTGATGTTTCCGTTTTTGAAAAAATATAATCAAAGCATGGCTCTTGGTTACCTATGTTTTAGAAGCATCGAAGCTTTGTTTTGCTCCTTCATTGCAATAGCTCCACTATCACTGATGAAACTGAGTCAGGAATATTCAAATTCAGGAGGTCCGAACGTTGAATATTTTAAGGCTTCAGGCGCTTTGCTGATTGCGCAGCGGGCGAGCTGCAATGACTTGCTGATTCCGGTGTTTTTCTGTGCAGGTGCCGTATTGTTCTATTGGCTGCTTTATAAATCAAGACTTATTCCAAGGTTCATATCAATTTGGGGTTTTATAGCAGCTATATCTGTATTCGTAATGAACCTGCTTTCAATTTTTCATGTGGTCGATTTAGATATCATTCTTATGGTTTTGGCACTTCCAATGATTGTTAATGAAATATTTCTGGGAATCTGGCTGATCATAAAAGGATTTAATCCAAGTACCTCCCCTTTACTAAGTACAGATTGATTATATTGAAAGTCGGAATACTTTTGATATCATAATATTTATATAATGATATCAAAAGGGAGGATTCATGCTAATATATTCTAAACTACAATGTAATAAGGCACATCATACTTTACTTTAGATGATTATGCAAACGATGATATGTTTCCTATCATAAATGCATATTTTCTTAAATAAAGTTGATAATCATGCTAAGTTTATCTGCAAGAAGTACGATTATTTATTATGATAAAAAACGATATATATGATAAAGGGGGAAATATGTATGATCGAGCTGATCTTGACAGCAAGTAAGGATTCGCTTTGCAAAGAAGCGGAGGATTTCAGAGACAAACTGTTACGGGCAGGCGTAGCAGTAACACATAAGCGTTTTGAAGGATCGGTCCACGGCATTACACTGAGTAATAAACCGGACGCAGTGGAAGCTTGGCAGATGATGATCGATTTTCTGAAGCAGTATTTATGGAGAGCATAAAAGTCATGTACAATATGGGTAAGCATTTCTATGATTTAAGATTTATCTGGTTATATACATAACCTTAAACTTGGTAAAGATATCTGGGATTGCAGATTTGTTGTAAAATATATAATGAAAATCATGCAGAGATATAAGATTGAAACTAGTTTATATGCAAAAGTAGAATAGTATATAGAGCGAAAAAAGCTTCTTCGGTAACGAAGAAGCTTTTAATGCATAGTACAGTGTACACTATATCACAATGAAAAATAAAAGTCTAGTAATTTTTTTTATTACCAATACAATTAAGATACCGGGTAAAAAGGATCCTAATCTAGGAAGTTTAGCAAGTGATATGCTTATAAAGAGGTAAAAGGCAAGAACGCGTTCAGACTACAGAATAATAAGGCAAGGAGGATATTTATGAACAGGGTAGTATCAGATTGGTACGAAAAAAAGGAACATATTGATGAAATGAAAGACTGGGATAAAGGAAGGCTCAAGATTTGGGAACAGCAGGTTACAGACAGGTTTCAGCGAGGAGCAAAAATACTTGATATAGGCAGCGGAATGGGAAGGGAAGCTTTTAATCTTTATAGGCAGGGTTTTGAAGGTAACCGGACTCGATATCTCAAGATACTGGTAGAGCTGATAAAGAAGGAGCAAATATTAAGGCATTACTCCGGAATGCAAATGATTTGGAAGAAATTCAAGATAAAGAATTTGATATTGTTTTATGCTCTATGATGTTAATAGATGTTGAGATCTTGATAGTATGCATTCTAACAGAATTGATTGGCTAAGAAAAATACCTATGTATATGTTTTATGGAGCTCGATAATAGATAACGAGAGGAGAAATTTATATGATAACGTTAAGGAAAATTACGTTGGATAACCGACGAGAATTATTTCGATTGGAGGTAAGTGAAGAACAACGACATTATGTTGCATCGAATCTATCGAGTGTTGCATCCTGTTATGTGTTGGCAACAAATAGAGGATGTCCGCTTCCATTCGCCATTTATGCTGATGAACAGATGGTAGGTTTTGTTATGATTGTTTATGGTAATACCGGTTATGATCAACCCAGGTTGGCAGATGATAATTATTGTATCTTGCGTCTGATGATAGGGGAGCAACATCAAAAGCAAGGGTTTGGACGGGAAGCTATGGTAAAAATATTGGAGTACATACGCACATTCCCAGCAGGACCTGCAAAGTGTTGTTGGATATCATATGAACCGGATAACCTAGTAGCTAAAAAGCTCTATGAAAGTTTTGGTTTTCGTGAAAATGGTGAGATATATAATAATGAGCCGATGGCAGTGGTTGAGTTATAAAATGCTGATCAAATGAAGAAATTGAAATATAAAAAATTCTGGAAGATATCTCTGATTACTTGATCAGGGATATTTTTCTTGCAAAATCAAAGGTAATTAGCGAAAGTCATAAACAGAAATATATGCAGAATTCATAAACAGAATACATAAACAGAATTCATAAACTTATATAGACAGCTATTGAGGATACCATAGGTATAAGAACAGATAACATAGACGAAAGCGAAGCTCACACCTCATCCAAGGGAGTGTAATGCTACCTTAAGCTATTAATCGATATTCTTATGATTGCCGAATAACTCGATGATACCATTTTTTGACATCGCTTATGTGCTATGATATAATTTCCCTGATGGTAAATTAATCATATATTTTAAGGGGTAATTTAGATGAGAACGATTCATAATTACATACCGGATAAATACGGTAGAATGAATAAGTCTGGTAGAAGGAATAAGTCTATAAGAAGATTAGTCAGATTATGTATATGCTTCATAATAACGGCTGTATATCTCATGCAGCCGTTAACTGCAGTTGCAGCAGAAAGCACCTCAAGTGACAGTAACACAACAGATGAAAACAATACGAATGCAGCGGAGCAGCGGGGTGGCGAGCTTCATGCGTTTTACCCCTCGAACGCGGTTTTTTCCGAGCAGATGCAAAAATACATAGATGATCTGGATTCCATAAGCTTCGCTTGGAGCAGGATAGAAGCAGAAGATCCCGAAAATCTGAATACAGTTAAGGGAAAGAACGGCAATTACAGCTTCTATTATCCGGCGGATTTTCTACAACCGATAGAATATGCAAAGAGTATGGGAAAATCAATCCAGTTAAACGTGTATATGAATGGCGGCGATTGTACGGTGTTGCTGCCATATGCGGATCAAAGGTCAGCCATACTTCAGGCTATCGTGAATGCGATGCAGACGGATATTACACAGGGAGAAGGCATTTATTATGATGGAGTCGTAATTGACTTCGAAGGGCTTCGCAATACGGATGCAAATGGTGCGCCTATCCTGTATAATGGAAATCAAATCAGTTCATATTATATGCAGTTTTTGACAGAGCTGAAGGCTCAGCTGGATTCTTTAGGAAAAAAGCTGTATGTAGCAGTAAATCCTGCATTATATTTCGATGGCTACAATTATTCGGACATACTTGATGTCACAGACCGGGTAATTATCATGGCTCATGATTATGAGCCGATGGAAAAGCTGCAAAAGTCTCAGGTTCAGCAATATACGGATTACGATACATTGAAACCCATCAACAGTCTTGCACCGATACAGCAGGTAAGGCAGGCCTTAAACGATATACAGAATGCGGCTTCTGATCCCTCACTGCTTTCGAAGGTATGGCTGCAGATATGTTTTGACTCTGCCCAATGGAAATTTGATTTAAGTAGTGTAAAGAGCTGGGAGCAGCTATCGGATACAGCTTTAAGCAAGGAAGGGAGATCTATTCCGTTATATAGGTTAATTAAGGCACGTGTCGATAATACGGATGGTTACGGACAGAATATAAGCTATGGATATAACAATGAATTACAGAGCCCATATCTTCAGTATTATAATTCCTCCGATCAAACCTGGAATGTGATAATATATGAAGACAGTACCAGTATCAGTGCCAAGATTGAACTGGTAAAAGCCTATAAGCTTGGAGGTATCTCTCTTTGGAGTCTTGCGAATCTGCCGGATTATAATGATTCTGCGGGGCAGAAGTTTCATTTGGATGGATGGGCGACGATAATTTCAGAAATGGATTCCTATGATACATTGCCATCGGAAAGCAGTGAATATGTCAGCTTTACGGATGGTGCAGTCGAACAGGCAATCAGGGAGAAGCTTGGCAAACCATCCGGAAATATATCGGTCTGGGAGATGCAAAGTATCTATCGGCTGAAGCTGTCTGAGGGAGTGAAGAGCCTAGAGAATCTGAAGATGCTTACAAATCTTGAATATCTGGATGCCCGGCAGCTGGACTTACAGGACATTACAGCCATAGGAAGCCTGACAAAGCTTCGGGTACTTTATCTTCAGCGTAATTTAATTACTGATATCAGTGCTCTTAAAAAGTTAACTAGTCTGGAGGTGCTATCCCTGAATGGCAACCAGATAGTATCCATAAGTGCTTTGTCTTCCTTGAAAAATTTGCGGGAAGTTTATCTGCGGGAAAATAAGATAAAAAGCATAACAGCGTTAAATAAGCTGACAAAACTGGAAAGATTGGAAGGCGGAGTAAATAGTATACAGAACATCGACAGCCTGAAAAATCTGAAGAATCTGGGGTATCTGGCATTGGATAATAATCAGATCAACGATATTACCGGTATAAAGGCATTGACTAATCTAGCAAATCTGGATCTGTCCAACAATAAAATTACATCAATAAAGACGCTTAAGAATCTGACCGGACTGGAGACCTTATACCTGCAAAGAAATTACATCAGTGATATCAGTGCAATCTCAGCTTTGAAAAAACTCAAGGTATTATCACTTAACGGGAATAAAATATCTAGTTTAAAGCCGTTAGCAAAGCTTTCTTCTCTGGAAAAGCTTTATTTAAAGGATAATATAATCAAAAGTATTGCATCACTGAAGGGGCTGGTTAATTTAAAAGAGCTGTATTTGGGTGGAAACAATATTTCTGATTACAGTCCTGTAAAAACAGCATATTCAAAGAATGGATTTCTCTGTGACTTTATGATTAATTAAGAATACTTAAGGAATCCCGCAAGAGTATTTACTCTGAAGGAAAGCAAAGAAAAGCAAAAAAGCATGGCCTAATTGGTAATATTACTCAAGTGAGAAAATCTTTCTATTTACTGTTTGATTAAATTGATTTGAGAGTCAGTGCGCCTAGCTAAGGGCGACTTAATTTAATGGGTGGAACCCCCATCTGATAAAGTGTAGCCGCACCATCAGTAGCGAGTCTTGGATTTGTAACAGTAATGTTGCAGATTAAGCGTAGACAGCCAGG
>DATMUM010000153.1:0-22541 GCA_035564175.1 Mobilitalea sp. | reverse complement strand
AGATCATTGCAGTTATTAACGATATTGCAGAACAGACAAATCTCTTGTCATTGAATGCTTCTATCGAGGCTGCCAGAGCAGGGGATGCCGGCAGAGGCTTCTCAGTAGTTGCGGATGAGATTCGTAAGCTTTCCATCAAATCAGTAAATTCTGCTTCTGAGATTGAGAAAATTATTAATAATATTAATAAGAAGACTCATTTTACCGTAGAGACGGTAAAGCAGGCCAGCGTGATTTCAAAGACAACGGAAACCAGACTGATGAATGTTGTTCAGCTGTTTAATAACATCAATATCCATGTGGATGATCTGGCTAACAAGATGAGTAAGATTGCAGACGGAATTAATGACATTGATAAATCGAAGAATGATACACTCAGAGCGATTGAAAGCATTTCTGCAGTAGCGGAACAGACATCAGCAGCTTCCCAGGAGGTCGATGCAACTGCCGGACAGCAGTTGGATGCTGTTACAAAGCTGAATGAAGCATCGAAGTCCTTGAACAATGACGCTTATGATTTGAAGGAAGCTATCCAGATGTTTAAGATTGATTAAAACACATATAATTTAGTATATTTATGCAAATCAAGAATATAGCCGCAGCAGATGGATTCCATTGCGAAGCGGCTATATTCTTTTTTAAACATGTATATTTTTTCACCTTCAATTTTGAGCATAGGATAGTATAAATATTATTTCATTTCACAGAAATGACAAAATAGTGCTTGATTATTTTGAGGTTAGCTATTATCATTAAGAATGTCTGAAAATCTGAAGAGAAAATATGGAGGAATGTTACATGAAAAATATGAAAAGCAGTTCAAAATCACTGACCAGCAGTTTTTTTGATTCAAAGCAAAAAATTATTGGAGTCAGTATCATAGCTACTATTGTAGTTTTGTTCGTTGCTGTATTCATGATTGTTGAAAGCAGTTATGGAAATTGGATCGTTAAGAATAAAACGGCTTTAAAACTGGAATATGTGAAAACATCCTTTGTTAATGCAGATTCTACGGTTAAAGATGGAATAGATACGGGAAGCATTGCAACTAAGACAACTTTTAAGAAGCCATTAGAGCAGGTTAACCTTAAATTAACTGAGTCTAATTTGGAAGTTCGTTTTCAATTTGAGAATTCCAAAGAGATGTTTACGGATGTCGGATTTTTTAATGATAACTTTAAAGGCAATATCAATATTACCTTTGAGAAGACAGATGATCCGAATTTGGTAAAAATGAAGATTAAAGCAGGTAACGGTATCTTCCAGTCAAAGACAGTAGACTGCAATGAAGAATTTACGATCAATATCAGCGAAGGTAAGATATACGAATAGAGATTAATAATACCACAACGTAATTGGAGGTTTCGATGGTTAAATTATATGAAAATGGTATCTATCTGTTAAATGGTACCGAGATTATTGAAGACAATGCACAAGCAGGTGCAGCTATAGCCGTAAAAACTGGAATGGAGCTTAAAAAGGAAGAAGCAAAGAAGGGCACCATGGCTTATGAAATATTAAGCAGCCATAATACTTCCGGCAATGATAAGAAGCTGAAAATCAAGTTTGATAAGTTAACTTCACATGATATTACCTTTGTCGGTATTGTACAGACAGCGAGAGCCAGCGGTCTTGAGAAGTTCCCGGTGCCATATGTTTTAACAAACTGCCACAATAGTTTATGCGCAGTTGGTGGAACGATTAATGAAGATGATCATATGTTTGGTCTGTCCTGCGCGAAGAAGTACGGCGGAGTATATGTACCTCCTCATCAGGCAGTTATCCATCAGTATGCACGTGAAATGCTTGCTGCAGGTGGTAATATGATCCTTGGCTCTGACAGCCATACCCGTTATGGAGCTCTAGGTACCATGGCAGTAGGCGAAGGCGGCCCTGAGATCGTAAAACAGCTGTTAAGTAAAACCTATGATATCAATATGCCTGAAGTAATTGCCATTTACCTGACTGGTACACCCAGAAAGGGTGTCGGACCTCAGGACGTAGCTTTAGCAATCATTGGCGCAGTATTTGCAAATGGTTATGTTAACAATAAGGTAATGGAATTTGTCGGCGATGGTATTAAGAACTTAAGTGTTGATTTTAGAATTGGTGTAGATGTTATGACCACAGAAACAACCTGTCTCTCCTCCATCTGGGAAACTGATTCTGCAGTAAAAGAATTTTATGAACAGCATCGCAGACCGGATGATTACAAGGAATTAAAACCGGAGAAGGTTGCTTACTATGATGGATTAGTATCTGTGGATTTATCACAGATTAAGCCGATGATCGCTATGCCGTTCCATCCCAGCAATGTATATACCATTGATGAACTGAATGCTAATCTGTATGATATTCTGGATCATATTGAGAAGAAGGCATTGGTTAGCTTAAATAATAGCAAGGTTAAATATTCCTTGAAGGATAAAGTAAGAAACGGAAGACTCTATGTAGATCAGGGAAATATCGCAGGCTGTGCCGGCGGTGGATTTGAGAACATCTGCGACGCAGCTGACATACTGGACGGCAAATACATAGGTGCAGATGAATTTTCCTTAAGTGTATATCCTGCAAGCCAGCCCGTATTTATGGAATTGGTGAAAAATGGCTCCGCAGCAAAATTAATGGCTTCCGGTGCAACCATTCGAACCGCATTCTGCGGACCATGCTTTGGCGCTGGAGATGTTCCGGCTAACAATGGCTTTAGTATCCGTCATACAACCAGAAACTTCCCCAATAGAGAAGGCTCCAAGATCACGAACGGACAGATTGCTTCCGTAGCCTTAATGGATGCAAGATCCATCGCAGCCACAGCAGCAAACCAGGGTTATCTTACCTCCGCGGAAGATATCGATGTAAACTTCAAGAAACCGAAATATTTCTTTGATAGTACGATTTATGATAACCGTGTTTATAATGGTACAGGTAAGGCTGATCCAAGTGTTGATATTAAATTTGGTCCCGGAATTGTTGACTGGCCGGTCATGACAGCATTAAGTGATGACTTAGTCCTTAAGGTTGTATCCGAGATTCATGATCCGGTTACCACCACCGATGAATTAATTCCTTCCGGCGAGACTTCCTCCTACCGCTCCAATCCTTTGGGCTTGGCTGAATTCACTTTATCCCGTAAGGATCCGGCTTATGTTGGTCGTGCAAAAGCAGTTCAGAAGGCAGAGAAGGCAAGAATTGCAGGAGAGGATATCATCGCCGCAAACGCGGAGCTTAAGGATGTATATCAGGCAATTGAAGCGAAATTCGGCGTAGATAAGAAAGCAACACAGATCGGCAGCACAATCTTTGCGGTAAAACCCGGTGATGGTTCTGCAAGAGAGCAGGCTGCAAGCTGTCAGAAGGTACTGGGCGGATTTGCTAACATTGCCAATGAATATGCCACCAAGCGTTACCGCTCCAACCTGATTAACTGGGGTATGCTTCCATTTTTATTCAAAGGCGATATACCCTTCACGAACGGAGACTACATCTTTATTAAGGACATTAAGAAGGCTGTTATCGATAAGACCTCTGATATTAAGGCATTTGTCGTTAATAAAGATATGAAGGAATTTACCTTACATCTTGGTGAACTCACCGATGATGAGAGAAAAATTATCTTAAAGGGATGCCTGATTAATTACTACAGAGGGTAATTTTCAATCATATAATAATATGAAATAGATTTCTATCAGCACCGCCGGAGCAACTTCTGGCGGTGTTTATTTATCGTGTAGGGGAATGAGCCATGTACTATATATTTGTTTCCCATCGCACCAATTTATGGTAAATACTATTTGACATGAAATCCATTTACCGCAAGATACGAAGTTCTATTTTTATTATTTTGGCATGACCGCAATATAAATCAAATATTGACATCCCCAGCAATACTATTTACCTCCTGATTTAATATAATTGTAATAAGATGAATTGTTATAAAAAGCTGGAATTCACTTATTATAAGAAATTGGGAGGTGTTTTTTATGAAATATGGGTATTTTGATAATGAGCGAAGAGAATATGTAATTGAACGGGTGGATCTGCCGACCTCCTGGACAAATTATCTGGGTGTAAAGGATATGTGTGCCGTAGTAAATCATACCGCAGGGGGGTATATTTTCTATAAGTCACCGGAATATCACCGTATCACACGCTTTCACGCCAATAGTGTTCCGATGGATCGACCTGGCCATTATATCTATCTTCGTGACGATGAGACCGGAGATTACTGGAGTGTCTCCTGGCAGCCCGTGGGAAAGCCTCTGAATCAGGCAAATTATCAATGCCGGCATGGCTTGTCCTATTCCAGGTATTCCTGTGACTACAGCAGTATCCATGCAGAGCAGATCTTATTTATTCCCAAGGATGATCCGGTGGAATTATGGGATATAACAATAAAGAACAATGATTCAAAGCCAAGAAATATCAGTGTTTTCTCCTATCTTGAATTCTCATATCATCATATTGATATGGATAACCGGAACTTCCAGATGAGTAATTATGCTGCCGGTTCATCCTATGAAGACGGCATCATTGAGCATGATCTGTTCTATGAGGAGTTTGGTTATCAGTATTTTACGTCTAATTTTGAGCCGGACAGCTTTGACTGCTTAAGAGATAAGTTCATCGGTTTATATCATTCAGAAACCAATCCTATGGCTGTAGAAAAGGGTATCTGCGGCGGCACCTTTGAGAAAGGCAATAATCACTGCGGTTCCCTACATAAGAGGCTTCTGTTGCAGCCGGGAGAAGAAGCACGCATCATTATCATGCTAGGGGAAGGTAACAGAGAAGCCGGTAAGAAGATGAGAGCAAAATATTCCGATACAAAGCAGGTTGACCAGGCAATCGATGAGCTGGCTGTATTCTGGGAGAACAAATTGAATAAACTTCAGATTCAGACGCCAAATGAAGGCATGAATACGTTAATTAATATCTGGACCTTGTATCAGGCAGAAATCAATATCATGTTCTCCAGATTTGCCTCCTTTATCGAGGTTGGTGGCAGAACAGGACTTGGCTATCGTGATACCTCCCAGGATTCCATGACAGTACCTCATTCCAATCCTGCAAAATGCAGACAGCGGATTGTTGAACTGCTAAGAGCATTAGTATCCACGGGTTACGGCCTGCACCTGTTCCAGCCCGAATGGTTTGAACCGGATAATACGGTGAAGCCCTTTAAATCGCCGACGGTAATACCTGCATCGAATAAAAACGATATGATCCATGGCATAGATCAAGCCTGCTCCGACGATGCATTATGGTTGGTAAGCTCCATCGTGGAATATGTCAAGGAAACGGGTGAAATTTCCTTCCTGGATGAAGTAATAACTTATGCAGACGGTGGAAGCGGAACGGTCTATGAACATATGACCCGCATCCTTGAATTCTCCAACGAACAGGTCGGCAGCTCCGGTATCTGTAAAGGTCTTCGTGCTGACTGGAATGACTGCTTGAATCTCGGCGGCGGAGAAAGTGCGATGGTATCCTTCCTGCATTACTGGGCTCTGGATAATTTCATTGAAGTTGCAGAGTATCTGGGTAACACTACCGATGTAGAACGCTATAAAACGATGCAGAACAGAGTGAAGGAGGCCTGTGACAAGAAGCTCTGGGATAAAGAATGGTATATCCGCGGTATTACACAGAAGGGTAAAAAAATCGGTACGATGGAAGACAAAGAAGGCAAAATACATCTGGAATCCAACGCCTGGGCAGTACTTTCCGGCGTTGCCCCGAAGGAGAAGGGTGAGCAGGCTATGGATTCCATTGATAAGTTTCTCTTTACCCCTTACGGAATTATGCTGAATGGTCCATCCTATACGGTACCGGATGATGATATTGGTTTTATTACCAGGGTTTACCCGGGACTTAAGGAAAATGGAGCAATATTTAGCCATCCCAATCCCTGGGCCTGGGCTGCAGAATGTAAGCTGGGACGAGGAGACCGTGCAATGAAATTCTATGATGCCCTGAGTCCCTACAATCAGAATGATAGGATTGAAATTAGAGAAGCTGAGCCCTATTCCTACTGCCAGTTTATTATGGGAAAAGAGCATACCGGTTTTGGCCGCGCAAGGCATCCCTTTATGACCGGTACCGGCGGTTGGGCGTATTTCTCCGTAACCAGGTATATTCTTGGCATCCGTCCTCAGTTTGAAGAGCTTGTCATTGATCCCTGTATTCCTTCTGATTGGAGTAAATTCCAAGTACGACGGGAATGGAGAGGTGCTATCTATCATATCACAGTTCTGAATCCGGATGGTGTCATGAAGGGTGTGAAATCCATCACGATAGATGGTAAAGAAGTTGATACTGTAACGGTCCAACCACAGGGAACGGAGCATAATATCATCGTCGTTATGGGTCAGCAATAGGCGAACAAATTAATATTGACATGCTTTGCACAAGCTCAAATGATGCAAAGAGGCATCAGGGAGGTATAACAATGATTAAATTTGGTACCGGTGGTTGGAGAGCAATCATAGGAGATGAATTTACCAAATCCAATATACAGGTATTATCCAAAGGCTTAGCAATGAAAATAAAGGATGAAGGCATTACGGAGAAAGGTATTGTCCTCGGATATGACCGGCGTTTCTTATCAAAGGAAGCGATGAAATGGGCAGCGGAGATCTTTGCAGCAGAAGGTATTAAAACTTTCCTCATTAACCGTTCCTCACCGACTCCGCTGATTATGTACTTTGTGATGCAGCATGAATTTCATTATGGGATGATGATAACAGCCAGCCATAACCCGGCAATCTATAATGGGATTAAAGTGTTTACCTATGGCGGAAGAGATGCGGATGAATTCCAGACCAAGGAGATTGAGAATTACATCAGAGCGGTGGATGAAGCTGATGTGATCGGAATGGATTATGAGAAAGCGAAGGAAAAGAAGCTTATCTACGAAATCAATCCCATCAATGAATACATTGATAACATCATAGATACGGTAAATATGCAGGCCATCCGTGACCGGGGACTCCATATCGCTCTGGATCCGATGTATGGTGTAAGCGAGACATCACTGCGTACGATTCTACTGACAGCAAGATGTGATGTGGCGATTATTCATGACAGGCATGACACGCTCTTTGGCGGAAAGCTGCCTTCGCCCTCAGTACATACCCTGCGAAGCCTGCAAAATTATGTAATCGATCATCACAGCGATATCGGTATAGCAACGGATGGAGATGCAGACCGTATCGGTGTAATCGATGATAACGGTAAATTCCTGCATCCCAATGATATACTTGTCCTGTTATATTACTATCTTGCGAAGTATAAGGGCTGGCGCGGTGCCGCGGTACGTAATATTGCCACCACCCATCTTCTGGACAAGGTCGCAGAAAGCTTTGGCGAAAAATGTTATGAGGTACCCGTAGGCTTCAAGCACATTTCCTCGAAAATGAATGAAACAGATGCAGTCATCGGCGGTGAATCCTCCGGAGGTCTGACGGTGCGCGGCCACATCAAGGGAAAGGACGGTGTATATGCAGCGGTGCTTTTGGTAGAAATGATCGCTGTCATCGGTAAGAAGCTTTCCGAAATCTATCAGGACATCATTTCAGAATATGGCTGTTACTGCCTGGAAGAGAAGGATTACGTTTTTGATCAGGAGAAGAAGGAGGAGATCTTCCAGAAGCTGATGTTTGATAAATTATTACCGGAGCTTCCCTATGAAATTAATAAAATCTCTTACCTGGACGGCTGCAAGATTTATTTCAAGAGTGGTGGCTGGGTAATCACCCGTTTCTCAGGAACTGAACCTTTGCTCCGTATTTTCTGTGAGATGCAAGAGGCTGAGGATGCAAAGCAGGTATGCGGCATTTTTGAAGAATTCCTCGGTATTAATAAATAAAGAAGTAGCGATAGAATCTATCTATTCGATATGTTAAAATAAGAACTAAGGACAGGTGGGTTATCCGAGAAGATAACCCATTTTGTTTATCGTGTGGAGGTGAATTATGAATAAAACTATTTCATTACGCAGGCGTTTATTATACTTGGTAGTTGCTTTATGGATGCTGCCGGTTATATTGATTTATACATTTATGACGATATCCTACCGGAATGATATCATTGATAAAACCACGATATTAATGAAGGAAAGCCTGAAGAACTTTACTTATTTTAATGCTCAGCGTATTGATGAAGCTATTGATATCTCGAAAAAGACCTCCTATGAGCAGATTATAGAAAAAGCCTGGCGGAAATATAAAAGCGGCATTATGTCAAAATCCGAATTATACCGTCAGATTACCGGCAATCTGACCAGCAAGTTCTACAACGACAGTCGATTTGAAATCGCCATTTTTTATTTGACAGAGGAACCGGATCATATCTATTATACGAAACAGAAGGAAAACAATTACATCAACAGATATAAAGAGGAGGTTGCTGCAGAAGCTTTAAAAATATCGGAGCAGGATACTTCCGATGCCCACATCAGGGTAATCAATGGAAGAATTTATATCATACGTAATCTGTATACGATTACGAACTATACGAAATTCGGCACGCTTGTTCTTGAGCTGAACAAGGATAAGCTGATTGACGGTATTGCCTTGAATAAGGATTATGAGCTTGGTTTTTATATTAATGATACCAATTCGATGATTACTTTTGATACACAGCTGGAGGAAGAAAGCCACAATGGTGTTATTCATAAGCTGACTGCTTTCTATTCCAACGATATGAACCGAAAGGTTAACCAGTTGAGGGATGGCTCCTTTACCGGCCTGATCTATCAGCAGAAATTTGATGACTACCATTTTGCAGCGGTATTAGTTGCCAATGAAAATGTCATATTTTCCGAATTGCAGAATCTGTACCGGGCCATGCTTTTCATTATGCTGGTAATCATCCCTGTCTTTATTTATATGATTTATTTCATCTCCCATCATATTACGAAGCCGATGAGCCGGATGATTGATGCGGCCAAAACACTGGAGAAGGGCGAAATCGGTACCCAGATGGAGGGAGCACCGATGCCCAATACGGAATTTTACGTACTACAGGATTCCTTTAACCGTATGTCTTCGGAGATTAAATATTTGTTTGATTTTGCTTACAGTGAGAAGCTGGCAAGAAAGGATGCCAAGATTATTGCGCTGCAGTCACAGATTAATCCGCATTTCCTGAATAATACTTTGGAAATGATGAACTGGCAGGCAAGGATGGCAGGAGATATCACCGTTTCCAAAATGATTGAGGCCTTGGGAACCCTGCTTAATTCCAGTATGGACCGGACGAATAAGAAGCTGATCAGTTTATCGGATGAGCTTCGGTGCGTGGATGCTTATTGTTATATTATTTCGATGCGGTTTGGCAAAAGACTCAAAATTGAAAAACAAGTGGATGAGAATCTGCTTCAGCTGAAGGTTCCGCAGCTTATTTTACAGCCACTAATTGAAAATGCAGTCGTTCACGGGGTTGAAACCGTAAAAAGCGGTACCATCCAGATCAAGGCCTATAAGGATGGACAGAATGTTATTCTACAGATCATTAACACCGGCAAAAATATGACCAAGGAGGACATCAACCGCGTAGAACGCATCATCGAAGGAACCTATGAACTCAGTCCGGAAGAAAAGGCAACCCATGAATCCATGGGAATTCATAATGTGAATGAAAGAATTAAACTGATTTACGGTGAAGAATATGGGCTCACGATCAGACCAATAGCAGAAGGGGAGACGGCTTCCACCATCACCATTCCTCTGGAGTATGATCAGTTTAAGGACAATAAAAATGCACCAAAGCTAAAATGGGATAAAACTGATATGCAATAAATATGAACAAGGAATCTGTCTTATATTGTTGTTAAGATAGCAAGAATAAACAAATAATGTCAAGTTGAACTAAAGCATTTTGGGTATATTGCAATTATAATGTTATCATACCAAGTAAGAAACGCCTAGTTTCCTTGGATATCTACATTATAATTAGGAGGGTTTATTTTATGAAAAAAATGAAAAAAGTTTTAACAATCTTCTTAGTTTTTGCACTCATGATGTCTTTCACTGCATGTGCAGATAAGAAGGCAGACGACACATCAGCTACCAAGACTGATGACACATCAAATGCTTCTAGTGATGACACATCAAATTCATCGACCGACAACACAGCAAATACTACTGATACAACAACCGATGCTGAGAAAAATCCTGTAACCCTTACAACAGTTTCCATGTACGGCGGTACTGATGCAAACGCTGGTAACTATCAAGCCATTAACGAGCAGTTCATGAAGGATTATTCTTACATAACTATCGAAGATGACTCCCAGTCAGCTGATCAGGACTGGAAGACTAAGATTGCAGCAGACTTTGCAGTAGGTAACGAACCGGACGTAATCCAATACTTTACCGATGCCAATGCAAGTGATGTATTAGCAGCAGACAAGTTTGTATCCATTGATGAAATCAAAGCTGAATATCCTGATTATGCAAAGGATACCCTTCCTACCGCTTTAGCAGCAGCAGCTAACCCGGATGGAGTTCAGAGAGCAGTTCCTACCACCGGATATTGGGAAGGTTTATACTGCAACAAGGATTTATTTGATCAGTATGGACTTGAGCTTCCTACCGACTGGGATAAGCTTGTGAAAGCAATTGATACCTTCAAACAGAACAACATTACTCCAATCGCAGTTTCTTTAAATAATGTTCCTCATTACTGGATTGAATTCTTAATGTTATCCGCAGCAGGTCCTGAAGGCTATACTACAGTTCCTACAACAGCCCCCGAAGACTGGTGCAAGGGTCTTCTGATGTTCAAGACATTAAGAGATATGGGTGCATTCCCGGTTGATACCGATACAATTGACAATGATTTTGCCGGCGAAATGTTCAAAAATAAGCAGGCTGCTATGCAGCTAGACGGTTCCTGGTATTTAGGCGGTATTCCGGATCAGGATAAAACAGTATTGGTATCCTTCCCTGTAGTTCCCGGCGGCAAAGCTCAGTCCGGTACTATGGTAGGTGGTATCTCCTCCGGTTTCTACATCACAAAGAAAGCATGGGATGACCCGGACAAGAGAGATGCAGCAGTTAAATTTGTAATGGCTCATACCTGCTCCGCAGCAGTTCAGGTTTACTGGAATGGTAATGGTCAGGCAGCTACTACGGTTAAGGCTGTTGATAACATGACAGCACTTGGTATCTCCGGCATGGAATACAGCCAGGCAGCAACAAGCATTTGTGCTCCTACTGACTCACGTATCAGCCAGGAAGCTTACAACACCTTAGTTGCCGGTATCGTTGATGTTTCTACCGGAGCAAGAACACCGGAAGATTTATTAAACGAAGTATTATCCATTAACGCGAAATAAGTAATTCCATATGGGAGGGGTTCATTCACCGCCCCTCTCCTTTTTAAATAAGGAGAAAGCCCGGATTCGTCCGATCAATCGTATTTATATAGGTTCAAAGGCTTTAGGGAAAGATATATGATTGCATCGGCCTAGCTACGGGAGTGCTCAAAAGGAAGGGCGAGTATAAAATGCTATATAAGAAAAAACTACCACTAATCGTATTTTTGATACCGGGTTTATTACTGATGTTCGTATTCCTCTACGAGCCGTTTGTGGAAAATATCATTAACAGCTTTTACGATATGAAATCTGTTGTCAAGATGCCGGGCCAGGAATGGACATTTATTGGGTTTGAGAACTATAAGAAATTATTTAACGATCCCAAGATTAAAATTGCAATCATTAACTCCTTTAAAATGATGGGCCTGGCAATCGTATTTCAGGTTGGGATAGCATTTGCACTTGCTGTACTGGTAAGCCTGATCAAACGGGGACAGCATATATTCAGAACCGTGTTCTTCTTCCCGATTGTAATATCTGCAACAGCAATCGGCTTATTATTCAAATTATTTTATAATTATAACGGAGGTATGCTAAACCAGCTTCTGATTGCCCTGCATATGACGCCGGTCAATTGGCTGTCAGTCAAGACTGCTTTTATCATGGTTTCCATACCAACCATCTGGAGCTATGTCGGTTTCTATTTTGTAATCCTGTTGACCGGCTTAAATGCGATTCCGGATGAAATCTATGAGGCTGCTTCCATCGATGGCTGCCCAAGATGGAAACAGGTCTACTATATATCGATACCGATGATACGCGGTGTCATCTGTACCTGTATCACCTTAGCGGTTACCGGAGCACTGAAGGTATTTGACCTGCCCTGGGTCATTGTACCAAAAGGCGCACCTCAGGGTGTAACCCATTTCTTAGGAACCTATATGTATGAACAGACCTTTACCATCAACAATATTGATTATGGCTCAACAATAGCTTTTGTCATTGTTATTATGGGTGTGATTGTTTCCAAGATGGTTTCAAAAATAATAAAACCGGATGCCAACTTATAAATAAGTTTTGTGCTGCCGCGAAGCAGCGGAATGTATGTTAGTGTGGAACATTAAGATTTTTTACACGGCAAATTTGTGCTGAAGCCCAAATTAACAGCGTTTCAGTAGAATGGAGAAGTATGAAAAATCAAGATTTTTCATACGGCAAATTTGTGCTGAAGCCCAAATTAGCAGCGTTTCGGTAGAATGGAGATTAGTATATGTCTGTTAAGAAGAAAAAGAAATTCAAAAAATCGAATTTACTGATATATTTATTATTAACATTATGGGCTGTTACAACGATTTTTCCCTTTGTCTGGATTATTAACAATTCCTTTAAGCCCTCCAGAGAGGTTGTAAATACCTCCTTTTCCCTGCCGATCAACTTCACCTGGCTGAATTATCAGCATACCTTCGATAACCTTAATATTCTGGTGGCATATAAGAACAGTCTGGTGATATCCGGTTCTGTAACACTTGGAGTGATGCTTTTGGCAAGCATGATGGCCTTTGGCATGACAAGATACCAATTCAGAGGAAAAGAGCTGATAAACTCACTGATTATGGCAAGTCTGATGTTCCCGGTATTCTCAACGATTATACCTGTATTTAAAATGATGTCTCAGGCAGAATTAATTAACAAACCCATATCAGTCATTCTGCCGCAGATTGCCGGCAACTTAAGCTTTGCAGCAGTAGTTATGATGGGCTTCCTGCGTGACTTACCGATTGAAATGGAAGAAGCTGCTTATATGGAAGGAGCTAATGTAAGTAAGGTATTCACAAGAATTATCATGCCCTTATCCAAACCTTCCCTGGCAACCGTGGCTATCTTTTGCTTCCTCTGGTCCTATAACGATTTATTCACCCAGCTGATTATGATCCGTAGACGTGTTAAGTTTCCGGTCTGTGCCTTATTAAATGAGATCAGCTCCAAATATGGTACGGATTACGGCCTAATGGCATCATCCATTACCATCATCATCATTCCTGTATTAATCGTATATATTTTCTTACAGAAGAATATTATTAAAGGTTTGACAGCAGGTGCGATCAAAGGATAGAATCAAAGTGAGAACAGAATAAAGCGTATATGAAGGAGCCATTATGTATAAGGTTGTTATTATTGATGATGAACCGATTATTGTGGAAGGTATCTCCAGAATGATTTCCTGGGAGCATTTTCAATGCAAAGTAGTTGCCACTGCCAATGATGGTACAGAGGGTACACAAGTTATCCGAAAATATGCTCCGAATATTGTTATCACAGATATTGCCATGCCGGATCAGGATGGACTGTCCATGATTGCAGGTGTGAAATCGGAATTTCCCAACCTGGAGATCAGTATACTGACCGGTTATCGGAAGTTTGAATATGCACAGAAAGCGCTTCATCTGGGAGTTAGCCGCTTCTTACTAAAGCCCTCCAACCTTGAAGAGATCGAAGAAGCGATCCAGATCATGGTACAGAACCTTCAGGATAACTCCATACTTCCGGATTATGATACAAAAGAGCATCAGGAAACGGAGAAGCTGGACAACGAAGCCAGCAATTTCATCGTGAATAATGCAATGAAATATATGGAAAAGAATTATCCTCATAAGATAACACTGTCTGAAGTGGCAGAAAAAACTTATGTTAGTCAATGGCATCTCAGTAAGCTTTTGAACCGTCATTTGGGACAGAATTTTTCAGAAGTGTTAAATAACATTCGAATCAGAGAAGCTCAGAAGCTCCTTCGAGATCCTTCCTTACGAATCGGCGATATCGCAGAAAAGGTAGGATTCCTGGATATGGCACATTTCTCTAGAGTGTTTAAAAAGAGCGTCGGTATCTCGGCTAACGAATATCGCAATACTATTTCACAAAAGGAGATAGAAAGAAAGTGACCCTATGATAATAAAGAATGCAAACATCTACCTCGATACAGGTGATTTCAAAACAGGTGGCCTCATTATTGAGGAAGACCGTATCCGGCAGGTTGGGACAACGCAGAAGGAAGAGACGGATTGCGGAGCTGTCCCGTTGAAGAAGGAAGACGATGTGATTGATGCTTCCGGTCTATATGCTATTCCCGGCCTAACCGATATTCATTTTCATGGATGTGCCGGTTATGATTTTTGTGATGGCACGAAAGAAGCCTTTGACGCCATCACGAATTATGAAGCTGCTCACGGAGTAACAACCATTTGCCCGGCAACCATGACCTTACCGGAGAAAACACTGGCTAATATCTGTCGCAGTATAGCTTCCTATCAGAATAATCAGGGTTCCATACTTAGCGGAATCCATATGGAAGGACCTTTTCTGTCAGTTAAGAAAAAAGGTGCTCAGAACGAAGCCTTTCTTCATAAACCGGACATTGAGCTGTTTCGCAGACTGAATAAGCTCTGCGGGAATCGCTTTAAGATTGTAAGCATCGCGCCTGAGGAAGACGGTGCTATGGACTTTATTTCTGAAATCTGTAAAACTGCCGTGATATCCCTGGCACATACAACTGCCGGCTATGATCTGGCTGCAGAAGCATTGAAGCACGGTGCCAGTCATGTTACTCATTTATATAATGCGATGCCTTCCTTCCACCATAGAGATCCCGGAATTATCGGAGCTGCATTTGACAATCCCGACTGTACCGTTGAATTAATCTGTGACGGAATTCATCTTCATCCCAGTGTAATCAGGGCTACCCTGAAGATGTTCGGGGAAGACCGTATTATCTTTGTCAGTGACAGCATGATGGCGACAGGTTTACCGGATGGTACTTACTCTCTGGGCGGACAGACCGTTCATGTTACAGGCAAGAAAGCAGTCTTAGGAGATGGAACTATAGCCGGTTCCGTCACGAATCTGATGGATTGTTTGAAAAACGCCGTAATCAACCTGGGCATACCGTTAGAAACCGCAGTGAAAGCTTCCGCAGTCAATCCTGCAAAGCGGATCGGTATCTATGATAACTACGGAAGCATCACTCCGGGTAAAGTTGCTAATATTGTATTGCTGGACCAGGATTTGAATGTTAAAATGGTGCTACTGAAAGGAAAAAAGCTTAATTAATCTGACCTGCATACTAGAGAGGAGAATGACAATGCGTATTTATAAAGTTTCAGATTATAAGGAAATGAGCCGTAAGGCAGCCAATATCATCTCAGCACAGATCATCCTGAAGCCGGATTGTGTCCTTGGATTAGCTACCGGATCAACACCCGTCGGCATATATAAACAGCTGATTGAATGGCATAAGAAGGGGGACTTGGATTTTTGTGAGGTTAAAACAGTAAATCTTGATGAATATAAGGGATTAACTGCAGATAATGTACAGAGCTACCACTTTTTTATGGCTTCAAACCTATTTGACCATGTGAAAATACCGATTACCAACACCTTTTTACCGGATGGACTGGCTCAGGACTGTGATGAGGAGTGTAATCGTTTTAATAATGTAATTGAGCAGCTCGGCGGAATTGACCTGCAGCTGTTAGGCCTTGGACATAACGGACATATCGGATTTAATGAGCCGGGAGAAGCCTTTGAAAAGGGTACCCATTGTGTAGACTTAACTGAATCTACGATGGAAGCCAATTCCCGGTTATTCAAAGAAGATGAGACGATACCGAAGCAGGCATATACCATGGGTATCAGAACCATCATGCTTGCAAGAAAGATTCTATTAGTCGTGAGCGGCAAAGACAAAGCTGAGATTCTTCTAAAGGCTCTTACCGGACCGATTACACCGGCAGTACCCGCATCGATATTACAGATGCACTCTGATTTTACAGTCGTTGCTGATGCAGAAGCAGCTTCACTATTGGATGAAAATTTATTAACTCAGGCTGACAAGTAACCTTGTCAGTTTTTTCATGATATCTTGTTTTGTTACCAGTTCACAGGTTAACTACATTTGGGAGATAAGCATCCTCCGAATTATCCGTTGAAATTAGAAATATTTCTTGTGATATCAGACGGAATATATTAGAATATACTAGAAATTAATTAACATGTAAAAAATGTAAATGATACGAGGGCGTATATTACAATTGAATCAATAGGAACGATAGGAGAAGAGAGTCAAATGGCACTAATCATTGATGGAAAGAAAATCTCAGCTGAGCTTAAAGACGAATTAAAGGAGCAGGTTACCGAATTGAATAAAAAAGGTATACAGATTACCTTAGCGGTAATTCAAGTTGGAAATGATCCTGCATCCACAGTATATGTAGGAAATAAAAAGAAAGCCTGTGAATATATCGGAATCAATTCCTTGGCATATGAGCTTCCGGAAAACACAACCCAGGAGGAGCTTCTTGCCCTGGTAGAAAAACTGAATGCTGACCTTTCCGTGAACGGTATCCTGGTTCAGCTTCCTTTGCCGGGTCATATTGATGAGGATAAAGTAATCAAAACAATTTCTCCATTAAAGGATGTTGATGGGTTCCATCCTCAGAGCGTAGGTGCACTCAGCATTGGTCAGAAAGGCTTTGTCTCCTGTACTCCTGCTGGAGTAATCCAGCTTTTAAAGCGTTCCGGAATTGTAATAGAAGGCAAAGAGTGCGTCATAGTCGGACGCAGCAATATTGTCGGAAAGCCGATGGCATTATTGATGCTTCGTGAAAATGCAACGGTAACCATCTGTCATTCCAGAACGAAAAACCTGAAGGAAGTAACAAAAAGAGCAGATATTCTGATTGTCGCAATCGGGAAGCCACGCTTTGTGACTAAAGATTTCGTGAAAGAAGGTGCTGTAGTAATTGATGTCGGCATCCATAGAAACGAGGATAATAAGCTATGCGGAGATGTGGACTATGAGGATGTATTGCCTTTCGTTTCGGCAATAACACCGGTACCAGGCGGAGTAGGACCGATGACAATTGCAATGCTGATGAATAACTGCGTTGAATCTGCTTTAGCCTGATTATATTGAATTATATGGCAAATAGGGAAAACACCATGTTTTAATCATGGGGGAGGAAAACAATTATATGAATTTTGAGCAGCATCTTGCTTATCATAATAAAGATTACAAAATAATACATTCCGAACAGGAATTTATCGTTCATCCGGCTGCTTTTAATCTGTTGCCTCTGACAAAAGCAAGCCTGCAGTGTTCCTTTTCCAGTAATTTTCATATAGAAAATTACCGTCTGTATCTGGATAAGATAACGCTTTTTCCTGGGGAAGCTGGAGAAAAGCAAGTTACATTTCATAACTGTGCTATATCCTATAATGGAGCAATCCTAATCGGTGACAATATGATAAGGGAATATAATCTGAAGGGAAGGCCTGCCTGCTTTTCCTATCAGAATGTCATTGAACTGGTATTTGAAGATGGAGTTTTGATTACTTCTGTCGATCAGAGCAAAGCAATGCTTCGTATTCGTAAGAATCTGGAGTTGTCTATGCGTAATCTGACCCGTGGAAGAGATCAGAGATGCATTCTGAGATTTATGAATTCTGCATTTGTCGGCGATTACAGATCATTTAAATTATCAGTTGCCAGAAGAAAATATATCCAGGAAATGAAAAGCGAATATAATGATAAAAATTTTATAAATAATTTGCTGGAAGCATAAAGTGGTTTCCTTTTCAGCAAAAAGCTGATACAATGTTTGATGCACATTGTAAAGGTACGCGTACGGCATGCTCAACCTGCCAGCGCATATGGAGGTTTTAATGAATATATATTTTATTTCTCTTGGCTGTGACAAAAATCTTGTTGACAGTGAGAATATGCTTGGTATTCTTCATGAGAACGGATACCGGATTACCAATGACGAAAAAGAGGCTGACATCATCATTATCAATACCTGTTGTTTTATCCATGATGCCAAGGAAGAAAGTATCAATACGATTTTAGAAATGGCAGAATATAAAAAATCAGGTGATCTGAAGGCTCTGATTGTGACCGGCTGTCTGGCTGAGCGCTACAAGGATGAGATTTTAAATGAAATTCCAGAGGTTGATGCATTACTCGGTACATCAAGCTTTGCAAAAATATTAGAAGTTATTAATCAAATAACGGATGGTGAACAGCATTCCAGCTTTGAGGATTTGGACAGCCTTCCGAAGTTAAGCAGCAAAAGAATGCTGACCTCTGGAAGCTATAGTGCCTATCTGAAAATTGCAGAAGGCTGCGATAAACATTGTACTTACTGCATTATTCCACAGGTACGCGGTAATTTTAGAAGCGTTTTGATGGAGGATTTGCTGAGCGAAGCAAGATATCTGGCCGATCAGGGCGTGAAGGAACTGATTTTGGTAGCCCAGGAAACCACACTTTATGGTAAAGACCTCTTCGGCGAAAAATCTCTTGATAAACTGTTAAAGGAATTGTGTAAGATTGACGGTATTGAATGGATTCGTATCCTTTACTGTTATCCGGAAGAGATAACCGAGGAGCTGATTGAGACGATGAAAAGCGAACCGAAGATCTGTCATTACCTTGATATCCCGATCCAGCATGCCTCGGATCGGATTCTGAAGCTGATGGGTAGAAGAACCAATAAGAATGATTTGATTGAAATTATAACAAAGCTACGACATAATATTCCGGATATCGTCCTGCGTACCACCCTGATTACCGGTTTCCCGACAGAGACGGAGGAAGAGCACGAGGAACTGAAGGAATTTGTACGGAATATGAGATTTGAAAGACTGGGAGTATTCACTTATTCCAAGGAAGATAATACCCCGGCTGCAAAGCTCAAGCCGCAGATTTTATCCAAGGTGAAAAAGCAAAGACAGAAGGATATCATGAAGCTTCAGCAGTCCGTTGTTTTTGAGAATACATCCAAGCTGGTCGGTCAGCTGTTAGAGGTTCTGATTGAGGGTAAGATAGCAGAAGAAGATAATGTCTACATCGGAAGAACCTATATGGATGCACCCCAGGTGGATGGATTTATCTTTCTTAACTCAGAAAAGGAATTAATGTCCGGAGATATTGTGAAAGCAAAGGTAACCGGTGCAAAAGGCTATGATCTTGTCGGTGAATTAGTGGTTGAGTAGGCATGGAGGTAGTATTATTTCTCAGCTGGAGCTGTTTTGTCATTGACTAAGTCATGGATAACTATGAGATAAAGCTTATTTATTAAGGTTTTGCCCTTTGGCGGCAGATTGGAGATAACAATGAATTTACCGAATAAAATCACTATGTTCAGAGTAGCGATGATACCGATATTTTTGATATTTATGCTGATTCAGGATATTCCATACGGGAGATATATTGCAGCAGTAATATTTGTCATTGCTGCCCTGACAGACATGCTGGATGGCTATATTGCCAGGAAAAATAATCTGGTTACCAACTTCGGAAAATTTATGGACCCACTTGCCGATAAGCTGCTGGTTTCCAGTGCATTGATCTGTTTTGTGGAATTAAATCTGATACCGGTCTGGATTGTCATCGTCATAATTTCAAGGGAATTCATCATCAGTGGATTCCGTCTTGTGGCTTCTGATAATGGCGTTGTCATTGCGGCAAGCTGGTGGGCAAAAATCAAAACCACCGTTCAGATGATCATGAGTGTAATGCTGATTATCAATCTGGATAACCCCATCATTAATGTTCTGGAACAGATAGCGATTTATCTGGCTCTAATTCTGACCATTGTTTCACTGATTGAATATCTGATTAAGAATAAAAATGTTCTGAAAGAGACACATTAGTATTTGTTTTTATATTAAGAAACCTTATATAGAACACTATTTATTACCTGCCTCATACAATGTGAAGTATGCAATGAATAGTGTTCTTTCCAAATAAGATAAACAACGAAGGAGGATATGTATATGACCGTTGAATTAATCAGCGTAGGAACTGAACTTTTATTAGGCAACATCGTGAATACCAATGCCAATTATTTATCCCAGAAATGCGCGGAACTAGGGTATTCCTTATACTATCAGATCGCTGTCGGCGATAATGAAGGCAGGTTAAGCGAAGTATTACAAAAAGCAATTTCCAGATCGGATATCGTAATTTTAACCGGAGGCCTCGGGCCGACTCAGGATGATATGACCAAGGAAGCAGTAGCGAAGGTATTTGGTAAAGAGCTGGTAATGGATGAAAACTCGAGAGAAAGAATCGATTCCTATTTCAAATTCCGATATAAAGGAAAAGATGCGGCACAGGTCATAACGAATAATAATTGGAAGCAGGCACTTAAAATAGATGGCTGCATCGTGCTGGATAATGACAATGGAACCGCTCCCGGATATATCGTAGAAGAAGGAGAGAAAGCAGTCATTCTTCTTCCCGGACCTCCTTCAGAAATGAAGCCGATGTTTGAGACCCATATCTATCCTTATCTGCAGAAAAAACAGAATAAGATATTCCTGTCCTCCATGGTTAAAATCTGCGGAATTGGTGAGAGTAAGGCGGAAACAGACATCATTGATCTGATCGAAGGCCAGACGAATCCGACCATTGCTCCCTATGCCAAAAACGGTGAGGTACATTTTCGGGTTACTGCTGCAGCAGACAATGAGGAGGAAGCAGGAAAACTGATTGATCCTGTCGTTGCGGAATTAAACCAACGTTTCGGTGATAATATTTATACAACACAGGAAAGTGAGACTCTGGAAGCTGTCGTTGTAAAGCTGCTGAAACAGAATAATCTTACGGTAGCTACTGCAGAATCCTGCACCGGAGGTCTATTAACAGGGCGGCTGGTGAATGTCCCGGGTGTGTCAGGGATATTAAACGAAGGCTTTATTACCTATTCCAATGAAGCCAAGATGAAATATCTTGGAGTAAAAGAGGATACCCTGAAGGAACATGGTGCTGTAAGCGAGGAGACAGCGGCTGAAATGGTCCGGGGTGCCGCAAGAACCTCCGGTGCCTCAGCGGCGCTTGCTATTACCGGTATTGCAGGTCCGGAGGGCGGTACACCGGAAAAACCCGTTGGTTTGGTTTATATTGCATGTCTTGTCAACAACAATGTGACAGTGAAAGAATACCGATTAAAAGGCAACCGCGAAAAAATCCGTGAACTCAGTGTAATATATGCTCTCGACCTGCTCCGCCGCAGTATTATCCATAGGAAGTAGAAGCTGCACAAACATTCACAGAATTATCCATTTTGCACAACAATTGGCGATATTTACCACTAATTTCGTTGCAAAATATTAAGAAATCATTAAATTGCTTCCATAATAACATATAAATGACACAGTTATATCCTATTGTAAAGTCAATAAGAGATTTGATGTTTCATTTAAGGAGGTTATTATGAAACGATTCAATAAAAAATATATATTGATTCTCATGTTAATTGGAGTTTTCCTTATAACCGGATGCAGTAAGTTTAATTTTAGTACTTTCAGTGCATCGGATAAAGGTGAAGATTTACAGGTGACATCAGCACCGGAGAATAATTCAGATAATATAAAAAGTACGGAAACTGCAGATGTTAAGGTTAAGAATGATATTACCGATAAATCATCAGCTTCCGTGGCTGTAACGACTACAGCTGATAGTATTACTCCTACACCCACAGCAGTACAGCCCACTGAGAATATGGAACTGCCGATCTACATCGTAGATGCTGAGAACGGCGATATTGTTCCGGTAACCCCGCTAATTCCTAAGGGCAGTGAAGTTACCCCAGAACTGATTGTTGATAAAGTTATTGAATCCATGGCAGATCAATCCATCATTATTGGTACAAAGAATGTGACAACAAAAGACGACGCAATTATCGTCAATTTTGATAAGGACAAGACACCGTATAAGAATTTAGGCTCAGGTTACGAAGCTGCCATTCTGGATGCTATTGCCCAAAGTTTAATTGACAATCTGGATACTTATAATAAAGTAATATACCGTGTTGATGACGGGCCTTATGTAAGCGGTGTATTTGAACTGGGTATTGATGAAGTATATTTTGAAAGATAAATAATCAAGCTTCTTAGGTAATTGCGATGCAGTAATTTGTATTCGACAATTACCTAAATTTATGCTATCTTGTAAAATGTGATTTGAGTATCAATCGGATTATCTGGGACATGATAATATTGATAAATGATTAAATAATGATTTGAGAGTCAGTGCGCCTAGCTAAGGGCGACTTAATTTAATGGGTGGAACCCCCATCTGATAAAGTGTAGCCGCACCATCAGTAGCGAGTCTTGGATTTGTAACAGTAATGTTGCAGATTAAGCGTAGACAGCCAGG
>DATMUM010000152.1:0-3157 GCA_035564175.1 Mobilitalea sp. | reverse complement strand
ATAAAAGGAACGAAGCAAGATTTACAAACAGAGGAACAAGAGGATGGAAAGCAGCCATCCGGTAGATTCAGGAATGATGATGGCTTAACAACGGGTTATAAGGCAAAATATGAGTATGGTTTAAAATCAGAAGAGAGTACAAACAAAGAAAGCACTAAGAAGGAAAATACTAAGAAAGAATATGGTTTAAGCCATGGAAAAGATGCAAAACCGGATTATCATATAAAGAATGAGGATAATGAGAGGCCGGAAAACTGCAGAATACAGGAAGGTAGATATCAAAGCAATAACAGAAGTGATAGTAATATACAACCGGGCAACTACATAAAAACGGAGAGTAGTATTAGCTCACATAGAAATCAGAACGAGGAATTATCTTCAGAAAAATTGAGTCAGGTAGAAGATGATCAAAATCGCACAAGTGGTTTTAATTTAGATAATCCTTTCGATCAGATCTCCGATGATCATAGTAATTCGTATGGAGCGGATAGTGATATTTATAATAGTAAGGAGAAAGACTTGTTTCAGAAAGCAGACTCCTGTAAGGATAAAAATTATGCCAATATCGTAAGGGTCATGGAGGAGATCAAAAAGGAAAACTGTAACGAAAGCGTGAAACAATCGATTCTACAGACTCTATCAGAATTACTGGAAAAGCGGGGGAAAAAGGAACTAGCCTCTATTATCGCCCAAATCCCGGGTAATGTAAGTAAAAAACAATATTCTACGTACATTGAAGCGTTTGATCAATATAAGGCAATTGATACGAGTGAATATGTTGATTATTTGAATTTGAGACGGGATGAAGCTGAGAAGCAGGAGATCGCAGCCTATATAAAACGGTCCAATACCAAAAACAGAGCTTCACTAATGGAATTATTCAAGAATTTAAAAAAGGAAGACTTTAAAGAAAAGAATGCTGCCCCATTTCTTGAACAGATACATGATAAGATTTATGCCATGGATGAGGCTGTAATTAGGAGAATATATCCCGAACCGGAACAGCTTTCATTCAAAGAAGGGCTGGAGGCTTATAAAGAGATATCTTCGGAGGATTTACTGCCTGAACTGAAAGGCAATATTCTTATAAAGATAGACAACAGGTTGATGAAAATTAAAAAGAATGAAAGTGAGCAGTTGGTAAATAAGCTTTCAAAGGAAATAAAGAAGTTGATACCGGAGCATTCGGGAATTTATTACTATGATGTGAGAAAGGGAATGCGGGACAATTCTGAGGAGGAAGAAGCCCGGATCATCGAAAAGGCACTGAATACATATGCCGCAGACAGGGGCAGATATGAATTCCCGATCTTAATTTGTGATACATCGGCGAAAGGTAGCGGAGGAAGGGGATTCGTCTTAACACCGGATCATATTTTCTATAACAGTATGCTAGATGCCGGTGTTATCGATATTACTGAGATTGATCAAGTGTCAGCACGAAAAGGAATAATCCATAAGGGCCTTATTGCAGAAACGAATCATTCGGGGAGGGTTAAGATAGCCAATCCTCGCAAAATAGCTAAATTAGAAGCTTTTGCGTCAGTGCTGAATGATTTTGTCGTATATCTTAAGGAAAAACCTGAATCAAGAGATATCACCTATATAGTAAAAGAAAAGCACAATGTAATATGCTGCTATCGGTGCGGTTATGTATATAAAGGAGGAGACATCTGTCCTAAATGCGGAGCAAAATTTAATGAATAATATGGGCAGTTTATAGAAATAAATAACCGCTTAATTGTAAGGACGCCCTTGCATTCCCGAATTATATATTCTATGATTAATCATGGTATGAAATGACCAATTGCATAAGGATACAGGAGATAAATAATGAGAAAGTTGGTAATCGGTATTTTAGCCCATGTGGATGCGGGGAAAACAACTCTGGCGGAGAGTATGCTGTATCTGACCGGCAGTATCAGAAAATTAGGCAGGGTAGATCATAAGGACGCGTTTCTTGATACCTATGAGCTTGAGCGTACGAGAGGTATTACCATCTTTTCAAAGCAGGCAGTATTTGAGTACAAAGCTATGGAGGTAACGCTATTAGATACTCCGGGGCACGTAGATTTTTCGGCTGAAATGGAACGTACGTTACAGGTTCTGGATTATGCCGTTCTGGTTATCAGCGGAAGTGATGGTGTCCAGGGGCATACCGAAACCCTATGGAGACTGCTTGCACGGTATCGAATTCCGACATTTCTGTTTGTGAATAAGATGGATCTGGACGGAACGGATCGCAGTGCACTTATGGATGAATTAAAAAAGCTGCTGAATGACGGATGTGTGGATTTCTCTGAAGATCAGGACCAAGAAGTATTAATGGAGAATCTCGCAATGTGTGATGAGGCATTGCTGGATCAATATATGGAAAGCGGAATTGTAGCAACTGAAGAGATAGTACCATTGATTAAAGAGAGAAAAATATTTCCCTGCTATTTTGGCTCTGCTCTTAAGTTAAATGGTGTGGAAGCCTTTCTTGATGGACTGGAGCAGTACTTGCAGTGTACTCGGTTTCCTGAAAAGTTCGGTGCAAAGATCTATAAGATAGCAAGAGATGACCAGGGGAATCGTTTGACCTATATGAAGATAACCGGAGGAAGCTTAAAGGTTAAAATGCTTCTGACGAACCGTAAAGAGAATAGCGGAAGATCAGAAGATGATGAGAACGCTGTCTGGGAAGAAAAAGTTGACCAGATACGCATCTATTCAGGCGTAAAGTATGAAGCAGTTGATGAAGTGGGAGCGGGCGCTGTATGTACGGTTACCGGACTTAGCAAGACATATCCAGGGGAAGGGCTTGGAATAGAGGCAGTATCCGATATGCCGATATTAGAGCCGATACTTAACTACCAGGTTGTGTTACCGCCGGACTGCGACGCAATCAGTATGCTTTCAAAATTACGACAGCTGGAGGAGGAAGACCCACTTTTGCATATTGTGTGGTCTGAACATCTGAAAGAGATTCATGTACAGCTGATGGGAGAGGTTCAGGTAGAAGTTTTAAAGAGCCTTATCCTGGATCGCTTCGGTGTTAACGTTGAATTCGGTACAGGCAATATTGTATATAAAGAAACGATTCTGGAACCGGTAGAAGGTGTGGGACATTTTGAACCGCTACGGCATTATGCTGAAGTGCATCTGCTTCTTGAGC
>DATMUM010000151.1:0-20818 GCA_035564175.1 Mobilitalea sp. | reverse complement strand
AATGTAAGACATAGAATAGTGATTTGCCTCCAGAAAGTTGAGTAATTCATGGTAATGTTCTTCTAAATTTTGAAAATGCATGGTATGACCTCCTGTAATGTATTATAGGATAATCATTACACTAACAAATAAAATCCAAACGTTTGGATTTTGCTCGTCATACCTGCGCGGCACTTTTGGCTGCAAGCGGTGTTGGAATTGAAGACATCATGTCTTGGCTTGGGCATAGCGATATTAAGATTACTTCGGACTTCTATCTCCATTTGGAGTTCACCTCAAAGTTATCCTCAGCCAAATCCCTGGTTCAGACGTTTCAACCGCAGATCATACAGCAACCAGTAACCTCGGAGGTTACTCATGATCATGAAGAACAAATTCTTCAATTGCAGCAACAAATTCAGCGCTTACAGCTTCAGCTGCAAATGAATGGTATGCAGCCTGTCATTGGGATGCCTGCCTTGTCAGGTCAGGAAATACTAAGAGCTGCCAATCTTTAAACTGACAGCTCCTAACTTAGCGGACGGAGAGTTAGGGATTCGAACCCTAGAGACCTTTCGGTCTATGGCATTTCGAGTGCCACACCTTCGACCACTCGGACAACTCTCCATATATTCATACTACTATTCTATTCATTTTTCGTGACTTGTCAACCCCGGAAAATGGACGGAACAGCAGGACGGAACAACTAAAAAAATAATTTTTTAAAAACCTCGCAAGTTCGCATAAACACTGGCTTTTACGGCTAATCTGTATAAAAAATCCAACTAGATTTCGAGTCAGGGCCGTTATGACCACTTCGATACGCTTCCATATTTATAATTAACTACTTCTATCCGATTGTCTGTTATGAAACCGTTATTATAGAAATAGTTTAATATTATCTTAACTCAATAAAATTCCTAATATATTATAACTTAAATTAATCACTTTAGCTTTATCATAAATATTTACAAAAGTAAAATTTAAACTTCACTTACTTCTTACTCAAATATCCGCTTATTTCTTACTAAAGGTTACGATAAATAGCTCAACACCGATTTTTTCAAGCATTCTGCCGGTTTTAATCTGTTCTTCAATATCAGCACCGAATTCCAGCGCTTCCTTCAAACGCTTCATCGTAAAATTCTTTGCCTGGCCAAGATATTTATTCACGGCAAAGGGTGGAACCCCTACCATTTCACTTATGGAGGAAGAATTATAACCCAACGCCTGCAAATCCTTTGACTGAAGCAAGATGTTAAAATGTCTGGTAATCAGATATAAAATCGACATCGGCTTTTCTCTTACAGAAAGCAAATCATAATATAATTCCAAGGCTTTTTTCGTCTGTTTACCTGCAATGGCATCTATCATCAGAAAGATTTTGCCGGTAATCTGGGTGGTAACGACTGCGTCAATATCCTCTATCGTTATTACATCCTTATCCATCGTATAACTTATGATTTTCTCAACCTCATTACAGATATTGGTCATATCCGTTCCGGTTCTATCCAGCAGATGTACGATATTACCTTCTGTTATCTTCTTCCCTTCCTGTTCCAAAAGGGAAGTAACAAACAGTTTTAAATTCTGCTCATCCATTCCGTTCATCTCAGAGATCGTTCCTGCATCCCTGACCAGCTTGAAGAGCTTACTTCGTTTATCTATCTCCGCTTCCACAAAGATAATTACCGTACTTTCCGGTATTCCTGATATCTGCTCACTCAGCTCATTTTGGTTTTTAAAGAAACCGCTGTTTTCAATGATAATCAAGCGCTTATCATTAAAAAAAGGTAATGTCTGTGCAACCTCAGATACTTTTCGCAGATCAATACCATTACCTTCAAAATAGGAATAATTCATATCACTGGCATCAGGAAGAATGGCTTTTTTCAGCTTATCTCGATACAGTTTTTTCAAATATTCCTCACTACCATACAATAGATAGAACTGCTTAAAGCTTCCTGATTTAATATGCTCTTTGATTATCTTCATAATAAATATTACTCCTGTCTAACCAGAACATCATCTATTCTACCTAATCCGTATGTAAAAAGCAAGCACAAAACGAAAGGTTCACTTGTATTTTTGTGAAACTAATTTACTAATCCGAATTTACTAAGGGGTTTGATACGGAAAATGACTCGGCCGCCGATATTCTCTTTCTTGACATTGCCTACATCATCATAACGGCTGTCCTTACTAATGTTACGGTTATCACCGAGTACGAAATACTCGTCATCGCCTAGTTTAATCGGGTCCTCCGCTCTTCCAGGGTCCATGATAGGTTCTTTCCCGTAATGCTCCTCCAATTTCTTACCGTCAATATAGATATTACTGCCGATAATCTGTACTGTTTCACCCGGAAGGCCAATGATTCTCTTTACATAATATTCTTCATTTTCCCTTCCATAAGGATAGAAAACAATGATATCAAAGCGCTTCAATGCATCAAAGTGATAGGAAAGCTTTTCAACATAAAGCTGTTCTCCATCATGTAAGGTGTTTTCCATGGAAGCTCCGTCAACAATAGTACGCTGCAACACAAAGTTCGGTAATATATAGATACATACAAAGATCAGAACCGCATAAAAAATTAAATCATAGATAAACCCCTTCGGATTACTCTTTTTCACAGGTTCCGGTTTCATATCCTTCGTATCATCATAGGGCTCATCAAATTCCATGATATTATCATTAGCGGTTTCTTCCTGCTTTTCTTCAGTGGAATCAGTGAATTCAGCTTCTGAATTTGAATAAATTTCGTCATCCGGTTTATAAGACATGCATATTTCCTTTCCAATCCAGTCATGTATTTAGTCAATACACGATAAAGCACCTTCATAAAAAAATTATGAAAGTGCTGATGAACTTATTAAAAATATTCAAGTTTTAAAAGGCTTATTGCCCATCCTTATTCTCTTTATCATCATCACCGACTATTTTAACCCTAGAACGATACAACTCCTCTACTGCGATAGATAAAGGCTTAGGATAAGCTACATCAACAAGCGGTACAGCTCCATCGATGATCTGTCTTGCACGTCTTGCAGTTGCAATTACGATAGAATATCTGCTGTTAACTACAGGCTGCTCTCCTGGTTCTACCTCACTGTTTACTACTCTCATTAAATCCGTATATGATGGATGTAACATAATTCATATCTCCTTCCTAAAGATGCAATTTGCTTTTATTATTGTATTATACTAATCAACCGGTAATGACTCCTGGCTCTCCGCTATTTCCTTCTGGTTTACTCTTCCTGCAATCGTCTCGGGAAGCAGGGAGGATAAAATTAAGTGTCCGCTTTCCGTTACAATGACAGCTTTCGTTCTTCTTCCACAGGTTGCATCGATTGCCATTCCCGTGTCCTTGGCCGTCTGCACCATTCGTTTGATCGGTGCTGCCTCCGGACTTATGATACCGATAATTTTACTGGAATTAACGACATTCCCAAAGCCTACATTCACTAACTTATTCAAAGTTATTCCTCATTTCTGCAGCTTCTATTCGATATTCTGGATTTGTTCTCTTACTTTTTCAATCTCCGTTTTTAAATCGATTGCTTTATTGGTTACTTCCAGAGCATTCGCCTTTGACAAAATCGTATTCGCTTCACGATTCATCTCCTGGGCGATAAAGTCTAATTTTCGCCCGACATTATCACTGTCGTTCAGGGTTTCCTTCATATTAAGAATATGACTTCTTAACCTTACAGTTTCTTCGTCCACGCAAATTTTATCAGCAAATACGGTCACCTCAGTAACCAATATACTCTCCTCTACCTTGGTATCTCCAAGCAGCTCAGCAACCTTAGCAAACAGCTTATTGCGGTATTCCGCAACAATCTCCGGAGACCTCGTCTCGATAAAGTCTACCAGCTTCAGCATTCCATCCAGTTTAGCAACCATATCCTGCTTCAGATTTTCTCCTTCTGTTATACGAGTCTCCACAAAACGGCTTTCCGCTGTCTTAACCGCCTCTTCTACCAGTTCCCATAATTCTTTCTCATCAATGGTCTGTTCTTCGAGGGTAAATACTTCTGGATATCTTGACAATGCAGATACTCTTATATCATTCTCTAAACCGAATTCCTTACTCATCTTCTCCAGATTCGTAAAATATTCTCTCGCCAAGTCTGCATTATACTTAACACATACGTTGTTCTCGGTATAGTCTTCGTATGTAATGTAAATATCTATCTTACCTCTGCCGATATACTGCTTCAGCACATTGCGGATCCCAGCTTCAAAGAAACTGAGCTTCTTTGGCATCTTAATGGAAATGTCACAGTATCTGTGGTTAACTGCTTTCATTTCAACGGTAATCTTGCGATCTACCTGTGCTATTTCACACCGGCCAAAGCCTGTCATACTCTTTAACATAGATACACATTCTTCCTGTTCGCGGCAGTGGCAACAGCTGTTACCACAGTCTGATTTTATTATATTCAATTTATTATAATAGAAATAATAAGACAAGTCAAGTAATCGAGACAAAGTACTTTATGAAACGTGAAGTGATATTGTCAGGAAATCACCTAAACTCAGGCTTAATCCCATCTTTTTATGTTTTTCATTTCTTTTCCGGAAAAAACATTTATAAATAAAATGATAAAAAATGATAACATCAAAATAACGATAACCCAGAAGCTAGCTACTGTATAATTGCCATTCGCTACCTCGGAAGCAATTGCTACAGACATCGTTCTGGTTTTCCCAAGGATATTCCCGGCTAACATTGAGGTTGCCCCGTATTCGCCAATGGCTCTGGCAAAGGTTAAGATTGTTCCCGAGGCTATACCCGGTCCTGCCAACGGGATGATTAATCTCCAAAATATCGTAAGTTCTGATAAACCTAAGGTCCTAGCAGCATAGATCAGATTAACATCCACCTGTTCAAAAGCTGCCCTGGCATTCCGATACATTAACGGAAATGCAATAACACAGGCTGCAATTATGCACCCCGTCCAGGTCTGAACTATTTTGATATCAAAATTAAGATACAGGAATTTGCCAAAGGGCCTTCGCAGGCTGAATAACAGCAGTAGAAAAAAGCCTGCAACCGTAGGTGGAAGCACGAGGGGCAGCGTTAAAATTCCATCAACAATCCAGCGGACCTTTTTACCAAAATTCATTATGATTCTTGCAGCGGTAATCCCAAGAAAAAATGCTATCACGGTTGCAACAATTCCGGTTTTGATGGAAATAAAAAAAGGACTAAAATCGATGGAGCATATGAATTTTGTCATGTGAATCACCTCTTATTTAATATTCTTGGTATGCAAAATGATTCGAGCCAGATTAACACCCGAATCATTTTGATCGCCATCCCCAACTAAACACTATTTACTAATGGTAAACCCATAATTTTCAAATACTGATAAAGACTCGTCAGAAGATAAAAACTTCAGAAAATCCTTTGCAGCTTCTGTCTGTGTATCATCCGCCTCCGGATTTGTTACTAAACCAACCGGATAGACAACCGGGCTGGTTAAGCTTCCTTCCGGCGCTTCTGCAATTATTTCAACTGAATCCTTCATGGAATTGGCATCTGTCTGATATACGACGCCTACTTCATTGCTGCCCTCACTTACCGCTGTCAAAACTGCGGTTACATTGCTTCCTTCATTAATTTCCATTGTCTGAACTTTATCCCAGATACCTAAGTTCATAAAAATCTGACGTGCATAATCTCCTACCGGAACACTCTCGGCAGCCAAAGCAAGACTCTTAGCATCAAAGATATTTTCAAAACCGGTTACTGCAGTTTCTACTCCTTTTGGCTTAATCAACACTACTTTATTCTGCAGTAGATTAACAACCGAGTCTCCTTCAACGTAGCCTTCATCCTTGAGCGTATTCATCTGTTTTTCCGCCGCCGAGAAGAACAGATCACACTCTGCACCTTCTTCAATCTGAGTCTGTAAGGTACCTGAGCTGTCTGCATTGTATGTAATCTTGACATTGGGCTGAGTTTCATTGTATTTTGCTGCAATCTCTGTCATTGCATTATTGAGACTGGCTGCAATGAATACATAGATTTCCGTTGCAGGTATCGTGCTATCTGCCTGTGTTGTTACTACTGGCGCATTCGTCACGACAGGAGTTTCAGACGGTGCTGCTTTTGCACTTATCGTAGGTGTAGCTATTACCTCATTCGAAGAGTTGGTTTCTGATGCGGAATTTGTTTTTGCACTACAGCCGGTGAAGAGGGTGATGATACACAGAATTGCCATAAATCTTAATAAATTACGTTTCATAAGTGTTCTCCTTCCTTAAATAAAAATTTATGATCACTAGTACAACGTTTGCTAAATATCTGTGCATAGGTATATACAGAACGATGTACTAGTTTCATATTAATTCTGCCAGCCTATGGGATACCCTTCCGAGCATAAACTAATGTGACGTATACATCAATTGATATAAAGTTTATTATCATTTATATCACGTTTCATCACGTTATGTTATGTTTCGTACTGTTTTGATATACAGAGTATATGTTTTCTGCTAATTGAAATCAATACATCAAATCTTAAAAAGATAGGCCAATTTTCTATCAATTCTAGTTACTTTTTCACAATAATCCCAACATGAAAGAACAAAATGAAAAAACCGGAAGAAATCAAGGGTATTGCTCCCATGATTTCTTCCGGTAATTATTCCTTGTTGAATCAAGTTTCATTACTTGATGCAATTTGCGATTATATTTTTATTCCGAATCTATATCTCTGTTATCTCACCAATCCGATTGATATCATATCCGCCTAAGCCTTCCAGCTCCAGCTGAAATTCTTTATTGCTTATTATCTCAAGGACTGCCTGAAACTCCGGTTTCTCAAGCTCTTCCTTTTTGAAAACCAGATCCAGCTGTTCGGTCTGTAAAGGAAAAAAATCAATTCCGTTCACCTGGAGTGCTGATTTTTCATTACCAAGCCCGATATCAGCTCCCCCTCTTGCAACGGTACTCGCAATAGCAAGATGGGATGTGCTTTCCCTGTGATATCCTTCTATGGAAGTAGCCGCTAATCCCATACGCTTCAGCTGTTCATCCAGCAGAACTCTGGTACCGCTTCCCTTTTCCCTGTTAATGAAGGTGATATCCTTGCGTTTTAAGTCCTCCCAGCCCTTGATGCCCTTCGGGTTACCTTTCATCACATAAAAGCCCTGGAACCGGGTAGCCAGATGTACAATGACTGCTGGAATTCCGGGGAGCATTCGCTTCACATAGGGCATATTATATTGACCGGTTTCTCCATCCCACAGATGGACTGTCGTCATCTGTACCAATCCATGATAAAGAGCATATAGACCGTTGTAGCTTCCATCATAAGATCGAAGCGCCTGAAATCCCGCTGGGTGAAATTGAAGATACCTGGAGAGGATATCAAGAAGGATGTCCTGTCCACAGATAACAAAGCTGTTCTGTCTTTGAACATCACTGACTAATTTATAGCCAGGAGATATACTTTTTATTTCAACAGGAGCGGCAATCGTCTGTGCAGTTTTTGTTCTGTTTTTATATTCAATTACATCCTTTAAATCAATCCTGACTTTTTTACCAACCTTATATGAATTCAATTCACCGCGCTTAATCAGCTCATAGACAGTGTTCTTTGCTATTTTCAGCATATCTGCAACTTCTTGTGTTGTTAAAACCGAATCGTTATCCATTCCTATCCTCCTTGCTATCTATATTAAAGGTAAATACTAATCTTACTAATAATATCCGTATTATATCCTTTCAGGAACTAAAAATCAACGAAGGTTGAAATAAAAATCAGAAGGATGCAATAAAAAAGTCTGAAGGATATGTGTTCGCATTTCCTTCAGATCCTAATTTGCTGATTATTGTGTCTTTGTTCCTTGAATACTTATATACATAGGATATTTTTTACAGCTTGATGGTTATGTTATATACATAAGATTTTTTATTGCAGCTTGATGGCTAAGCTATATATACATAAGATATTTATTACAACTGATGGTTATTTTATAGACATAAGATATTTTTTGCAGCTTGACGATTATGTTATATACAGAAGATATTTATTGTAGCTTGACGATTATGTTATATACAGAAGATATTTATTGTAGCTTGATGGCTATGTTATATATACAGAAGACATTTATTACAACTTTATGATTATGTTATAGCTGCAAGCTCTAGTAGACTGAACAATATATCTCATAAATATCACTTCGATCTAACTGTGTATAACTGTTTGCAAGCAATCTTCCCTGATTCTTCATAACGGAATCCGTAAATTCCTCCAGCTGTTCCCTGCTGACTCCATATTGATTTAACGCTTTTTTATGAAGTATTGCGTTAAATAATTCCTCCAGCTCATCATATACGATATCTGACTTGCATCCAAGAATTTCTGCAAGAAAATAGTTCAATTCCTTCAGCTTGCCTTGCGGCTCCATCCTTTGATATTTTCTGAATACTCCATAGAAGATTGCATAATTTGACTCTCCATGAGCGATGTGAAATACCGAGCCCAGAGGATAACTAAGTGCATGCACTGTAGCACAGCCGGCATTGCCAAATGCTATACCAGCATAGGTACTGGCAAGCAGAAAATCCTTCCTATATGGAATTCTGGCTTCCTGTCCTTTCGCCGCTATTACCTGATAACCGCTTAGTATCAGCTCCATCGCTTTCTTTGAATACATTTCAGTAAATATATTAGCCTTCGGTGATAAATAGGATTCGATTGCGTGAATGAAAGCATCAATGGAGCTAGTTGCAAAGCTTTCAAATGGCAGAGTCTCCAACAGCTCCGGGATAAGAACCGCGTAATCCGCAAATAACTCATCCACAGCAAGACCAAGCTTAGTTTTCTTAGCCAACAGCTCCAGTATGGAAATATTGGTAACCTCACTGCCGGTACCACAGGTAGTCGGCACGATTACCAACTCTTTTTCCTTGATGATTTCAAGCTTGCGTTCAAACAGCTCCTGAACGGGGTTGATATTTTTTAATGCGAATAATTTGGCTACATCCAGGATGGAGCCTCCACCGATAGCTACGACTCTTTGATAGGCAATGTCCTTAATATCACGGTAGATTGCTTCGACCATTCCATCATTCGGTTCACCCTTACCATACTGTCTCATATTGATGACGGTTGCTTGTGAAACCAGATCCTTTAAGTAAGTTTCCACGATGTGACCGCTAGTGATGATCAGATTTTTTTCTCCAATCTGGAAGGCTTCGCAGAATTCACTGCATCGGTCAAACAACTGTATGGTTGTCTTTAAACGAAATTGCTGCATGATATTCCTTGTATGATGTTATGTCAATGTCTCATCATACACTCCTTTCTTCGTACCACCCTACAACACCGGGATTGAGATTTATATTAATCTGTTTGATCTCCTGGTATTCCTCTAAGCCATGAACACCCAGCTCCCTGCCGTAGCCACTCATCTTATAACCACCCCAGGGTGCTTCATTATAAGTAGGATTATAACAGTTAATCCAGGTAATACCGGCTCTGATTTCTTTTACTACTCTCAGAGCTCTCGCTCCATCCGTGGTAAATACAGCTCCGGCAAGTCCATAAATTGTGTCATTTGCCAGCCTAACAGCTTCTTCCTCTTTTGTAAAGGTTTGAATCGTCACAACAGGACCAAATACTTCTTCCCTAACAATAGTCATGTCTGAAGTACAATTGTCAAAGATGGTGGGTCTGACATAATACCCCTTGGCGCATTCTCCTTCCGTATAGCGGTAACCACCGCAGACCAAGGCAGCACCTTCCGCTTTGGCTGTCTCAATATATTCTAATACGGTATTCATATGGGACTCAGATACCAGAGGACCCATATCCGGATTATCCAGTCCATTGCCCAAGGTCATGGCATTGGCTCTCTGGGCGAGTCTTGCAACAAATTTATCCTTAATACTTTCTTCAATAATGATTCTGGAGCCAGCGGAGCATACCTCGCCCTGGTTAAAGAAAATGCCGATCATCGCCCATTCGATCGCACCTTCAAAATCCGCATCCGCGAAAATGATATTCGGCGATTTTCCTCCAAGCTCAAGACCAACCTTCTTCAGATTACCGATGGCTGCTCTGGCGATATCCTGTCCAACCTCAGTACTTCCTGTAAAGGTTACCATATCTACATCGGTGCTTGCGGCAATCTCATGTCCAACGGTACCGCCGGCACCCATGACAAGATTAGCAGTTCCTTTCGGCAGACCAGCCTCATCCATGATTTCGAATAATATCACGGAAGATAAAGGCGTATTTGTACTAGGCTTAAATACAATCGAATTACCTGCACTTAGCGCCGGAGCAATCTTCCACACTGCCATTAAGAGAGGATAATTCCAGGGAGTAATCTGCCCGCAGACGCCAACAGGCTCATGCACGGTATAGGAATGCATTTTTCCAAAGTTATCATTTACATCATATATGCCACCATAGGGTGCTTTAATTAATCCAGCGTAATAACGGAAACAATGGATTGCATCGTCCACATCTCCTTCAGCTTCCCTTAAGGGTTTACCATTGTCAAGAGTATCCGTTCGCGCCAGTTCATCCCTTCTTTTCTCCATCAGATCAGCGATTTTCATAATAATATCGGAACGCTTCTGGGAATCCATCCTTCTCCATTCGCCGCTTATATAAAAGGCTTCCTTCGCTGCAGCGATCGCAAGCTGCGTGTCTTTGGCATCCCCCTCGGCAGTCTCCGCGATTACTTCACCATTGGCCGGATTTGTTATCTTTCTGGTTTTTCCTGATAGTGCAGGCACCCATTCACCATTAATATAATTCTTTTTTAATTCCATTAATACCTCCATAATAGATAGTTCCTAAGGTAATTGTGAAACAATATAATTTTTCAATTGATACATAGTAAATACTATTTGTAAAGTTTACGGGCTTCTCAATTATCTTAATTAAAATTCCAGTTCCTGAATGTTGCAAGGAACTGTGATATCGAAGGTTATTCGATTATGAAACAAAGGTGCAATAAGTCTATTTTATGTACGAATTCTAATTTACTAAAAATGTGACAGGTAAATGGCTTATGACACCTATGATATGATTACAGATTGAATTCTGCTTTCGTATCGATGATTGCTTCTTCTAACCGGATCAGAATATTGTCCATATCCTCATACGTAATGACGGCTGCCGGTTCAAAACGGATACATTTTGCATTCACAAGGGTTCCTGCCGTAAGTACTCTTCTATCGAACATCCCCTTAGCCACGCTGTAACCGACATCACTGGTAACGAATTCAAGTCCGATCATTAGTCCAATACCGCGAACATCAGCAATTACGGAAGGATACTTCTCGGCCAGCGTTTTAATTCCCTTAATCAGATATTCCCCTTTTTCTGCGCATTGACCCGGAATGTCATTTTCCAGCATATATTTAATCGTTGCAATGGCTGCTGAGCAGGCTAGAGGGTTCCCGCCAAAGGTTGGAGAGCCAAGTAACCAGGGGTTATCAATCAGTTCCTGGGTCCACATATGAGGTCTGCAGATGATTCCGGTAATCGGCATGATACCGCCGCCAAAGGCTTTACCATAGGTCATGATATCCGGCACAACCTCTTCAGCTTCACAGCGGAACATCGTACCGGTTCTTCCCATGCCGGTCTGTATTTCGTCAAAGATTAATGCAACACCATATTCATCACATATGTTACGTACTTCCTTCAGATATCCCTTTGGAGGAATAATGATACCTGCTTCTCCCTGAATCGGCTCAAGAATTACCGCTGCAACACTTTCGCCAACTGCTTTGAGGTTACGGATTGCTTTACGGATATCCTCTGCCTTACCATATTCCACATGCTGAACCTGCTGAACCATTGGTGTATAGGGAACGCGGTAGGTACCTTTTCCGGCAATGGATACTGCACCCATGGATTTACCATGGAAGGCTCCGACGGTTGAAATGAACCATCTGCCGCCAGTCGCAATTCTGGCTAGCTTTAATGCCATTTCTACTGCTTCGGCGCCGCCGTTCGTAAAGAAGCATTTTTCCAGATCTCCCGGAGTAATATCTGCAACTGCTTTGGCAAGATAACCACGCAGGGGATCTAATAATTCCTGGGAATGAAGTGCCTGGTGGTCCAATTGCGCCTTCACTGTCTCAATAATCTCAGGATTTCTATGTCCGCAGGTGTAAATTCCGAATCCACCCAGGCAGTCAATAAATTCTTCCCCATATAATCCAGAGCAGTACGCGCCATAATCTTTCCACTCTACAACGGCAGCATTGGTTGATACGGATTTGCGGTATTTTAACCATCCAGGGCTGACATAGGTATCGAAGTATTCCACAGTCTCCTGTGTGATCTCTTTCTTCTCAGCCTCTGTCAGTTCGCTGCTGTGAATAAATTTGATTACTTTGTTCAAATCATTTACTACCTGCTCTTTGTTTCTCATAGTTATAACCTGACCTTTCAGTTTTGTTCCTTCGGAACAGTTTTTGATGACATTTCAGTCATCTGTTTTTGAGTTCTATTAGAAGGGGTATTACAAATAGCACTAACTGCTATTTTGTAAACTCGGCCCACATCTCACTATAAGTATCTACGGTTTTACCGATGTTCTTTACGTATTTACCCTTGCTGATTTCCTCGGAAGGTATCGCAATTGCCGGATTCGTCTTATAATCCTCACCCATCAATGCTGTGCCGGCGGTATTCGGATTAAGGTAAGGGAATTCGCTTACGATTTCCTTATTCACTTCTGCCTTCATGACATAATCAATGAACTTATAAGCATTTTCCACATTCTTGGCACCCTTGGTGATACATAGGTTATCAAGGAATAAATACATGCCTTCCTTCGGATATGCCACGGCAAGATTATCATTTTCTCCTAAGGCAATCGCAGCTTCACCGCTCCAGAACAAGCCCACGGAGGTTTCCTCTGTAATCATTAATGTCTTTGGTGAATCACTGTCCAGGCTCTTAATGTTGGGTTTTAACGTTAATAATTTCGTTTTTACTTCTCCTAATCTGGTTTCATCTGTTTCATTCATGTCATAACCCATACTCAGGGAAGTTACACCAATGATTGCTCTGAAGTCATCGAGAGCTACGATGGAATTCGCATAATCAGGCTTGAAGAGTTCCTCATATGTAGTAAAATCAGCTCCGGCAGGAACCATTTTCTTATTGTATATGATGACACCGGCACCGCCTAAGTAAGGTACGGAATACTTATTGCCGGGGTCAAAGCTCTTATTCAGGTAGCCTGGATCAAGATTACCGATGTTTGCTAACTTTGATTGATCCATCTCCAGAAGCAAGCCTTGGGAAATCATATTTTCTACCATGTAATCCGTGGGACAAACGATATCATAGGTACCTGCACTGCTTCCCTTCACCTTGGCAAGCATTTCTTCATTATTAGAATAGGTTTGCATCTGTACCTTAATACCGGTTTCCTTTTCGAAGCCCTGGATTACGGAATCCGGTATATATTCCGTCCACATAAACAAATTCAGTGTTCCGTTTTTTCCGCCACCGTTACTGCAGGCTGTCATGAATAAGGTAATTGCTCCAAGCAATACAAACATTAAAATTCGTTTCATTTTTTTCATAAAGTATTCCTCCTCATATTTAGTGGCTCTTGTTATTAATTAGTTACTTCATTTTTACCTTACTGTTCTTGGTATCTCTCTGTGAAAATATAACCAATGCTATGGTAACAATCAGCACCAAGGTTGACAGGGAGTAAACATCCGGGGTAATTCCTGTCTTCGTAAGCTCCATAACCTTTAACGGATAGGTATTGCTTCCCGGTCCCGTGGTAAAAAAGCTGATGATGATATCATCTACAGATAAGGTGAAGGATAAAAACGCACCCGATATTACACCCGGCATTATAATAGGTAGAGTTACCGTAAAGAATGTTTTCACTCTCCCCGCTCCAAGGTCCATAGCTGCTTCCTCCACGGATTTATCAAAGCCTGCAAATCTGGCATTTACCGTAAATACGACAAAGGGGATACAGAAGGTCGCATGGGCAATAATCAAGGATAGGATACCCATTGGTATCTGTGACAGATTAAATATTGCTAATAAGGAAATACCTAATACTATCTCCGGGATAACTACCGGAATATAAAGCAATATGTCGATTATGCCTTTTCCTTTAAACTTGTATTTTGACATACCATAGGAAGCTAAGGTTCCGACGATGGTTGCAATAATCGTGCTGCAAACACCGACAATCAAGGTATTTCCATAAGCTTTTAACAAGGCCTCATTCTGGAACAGCTTCCCATACCATGCAAAGGTAAAGCCTTCAAATACAATATTTCTCTTGGAGGTATTGAAGGAGAATAATACAACCATGGCAATCGGCAGGTAAAGGAAGGCATAAATGAGTATATTATAGAGCTTTGAGAATACTTTTCCTGTTTTCTTTTTTCTTTGTCTCATCCTACAGCACCCCCAGATCCTTCATATCACCGCCGCATTTCTTGTAAATGGTAACCATGATAATGATTATGACGATGAGCAGCATCGAAAGTGCAGCTCCCAAAGGCCAGTTGTTGGCTGCTTTGAACTGATTTTCAATCAGATTTCCGATGAGCTGGGATTTCGCTCCGCCCATGATATCCGATACAAAGAAATAACCGAGAGCTGGAATGAAAACCAATATGGTACCCGAGAAGACGCCCGGTGATGTCAGCGGCAAAGTTACATGTAAAAAGGTCTTCACCTTATTAGCTCCAAGGTCATTGGAGGCCTCTAACAGACTTTGATCCAGCTTATCAATGGAGGCAAACAGCGGTAATACCATGTAAGGAAATAAGATATAAACCATGCCAAGGATTACTGCTCCTCTGGTATACAGAATTTCGACGGGCTGATGTAAAATACCGATATTCAGCAGCAGACTATTCAGTAATCCGGTTTTACCGAGGATTGTTTTCCAACCGTTGAGCCGGATTAAGGAATTAGTCCAGAAGGGGATCATCAGCATAATCATCATGACGGCTTTCTTCTTTTTTGCAGCTCTCGCCATGGAGTAAGCAAAAGGATAACCAAGCAGGATACAGACAACCGTTGTCAGAAAAGCCAGCAGGAAGGAATTCGAGTAAATCTCCAAATAAATAGGATTGAACAAATCCATGTAGTTTTTGAGAGTGAACTGAAACACTACATTATACCCGTCCGTACTTAGAAAACTTAGAAAGAAAACATATACCAGGGGAGCTGCGACTAATAAGATCAGCCAGATGGTCACCGGAGAAACTGTTACCAGCAATGGGATTGTTTTATTTCGAAATTTATGGCTTTTCCTCATCTAAGCACCTCCCAAATTCACATTCTCAATGACGTTATGAATGAGATGAGCTCTTGATTTCATGATTACTACATCATCCAAGTTCCAGTATATATTGATCATCTCTCCTACCTTTGGAGTGTCATCCATATCCATCCGGCTGATCTTTACGATCTGGCCATTACCTAAGATAACATTGCTCTTGATGATATTGCCTACATAAATCTGTTCTTTTACCACGCCCTGTATATGAAAACCCTTTACTGCTTCCTTTGAGAACAGTACCTTTTCGGGTCTTACACAGGCATACACCATCTCCGACTCCTCATAGGCGGTAGCTGCATCAATCATGGCAAGAGCTTCTCCGACTTCAATTCTTATTCTGGCGACATCATCGATTACTTCCTTGATGATTGCCTCAAATATATTGGATTCTCCAATGAAATCAGCTACAAACCTTGTCTTAGGCTTTTCATAGATACCCTCCGGAGTATCCAGCTGATCCAGGTAGCCTTGATTCATTATGGCTATCCGGTCACTCATGGTTAGAGCTTCTTCCTGATCATGGGTTACATAGATAAAAGTGATACCAAGCTTTTTCTGAAGATTTTTCAGCTCCAGCTGCATTTCTTTTCTTAATTTCAGATCCAGTGCACCGAGGGGCTCATCTAGCAGTAATACTTTTGGATTATTAATTAATGCTCTCGCAATCGCCACTCTCTGCTTCTGTCCACCGGACAGCTGACTTGGAAATCTCTTGTCATAGCCATTCAGCTGAACCAGCTCCAGCATCTCCTGAACCCGTACTTTAATCTCTGCTTTCGGCACCTTCTTCATTTTTAAACCGTAAGCAATATTATTAAAAATATTGAGATGGGGAAATAATGCGTAACTTTGAAATACCGTATTCACATTACGTTCAAAGGGTTCTTTTTCCTCTACATTCTCTCCCTCTACCAAGATTTCTCCTCCTGTCGGTTCTTCAAAGCCGCCAATCATCCTAAGTATTGTAGTTTTGCCACATCCGGATGGACCAAGCATTGTAAGAAATTCACCTTCATAAATCACCAGGTTTAAATCATGTACTACATGATTATCGGTATAGATCTTGTTCACATTTTTAATTTCCACAATCGCTTTTCTTTCCCCAGTCATCCTAGTCACTCCTATCTGTACAAGAATATCATTACCTTTCGTCTGTTTATTACCTTTCGTTTGTTTGATTAGCTTTCGTCTGTTGGTTTCCTTATCGGTACACTTGACGCTAATCACCTGCATCAGCAGAACTGCATTTCTTAAAACCGCACAAAGTATTCTTTCTTTTAAAATAAGATGAATTGGTAAGTCAATTCACATGTTAGGAATAAAAAAATAAAAAGCCGACTTTTTTAAAGTCAGCATCTTTGCATTCTTTTACCTATTATATAGCGTCGTTTCCTCTTTCTCCGGTCCTGATTCTCATAACATCTTCCACATTCTTGATAATAACCTTACCGTCGCCAACCTGACCTGTCGCAACTTTTTCACGAACATCCAGAAGAATATCTTCCACCAGCTCATCCTTTACTACTGCTTCAATCTTAATCTTGGGAATTAAGTTAATGTTGGTGCGAAGTCCTTTGAATTCTACCGGCGATGTGTCACCCATCTGAATTCCGCAGCCCATGATGCTCATAACTGACATTCCGCCACAGCCATGCTTTTGTAATACTTCCTTTACCACCTCAAGCTTCTCCGGTTTAATATACATCGTTATCTCTTTCATATTTTCCTCCACTCTTAATCAAAAAGGCGCTCAAGAGCTTTATGCTCTTAAACGCCTTTGTTTGATTATATTATTATGAAATTGGTTTTTGATTTTTTAAATTAACCGAATTATAACAACTGTGCGTTATATTGTCAATAGCATTTTCAAAAATATTTAATCCCAGGTAAAGGTAACGCTGAATTTGACGATAACGTCTGTGTTATTCATGTATACATGACTGCAGTTCGTTGGAAAACGGATGGAATTTTCCTCGGAGACCTCATACACTTTGCCATCCACCTTCACTATCAGATTACCGGTAAACACCGTAAGGAATTCATAAGTATTATCTCCATGTCCTTCTGAAATATAGCTTGAATGTGCTTCAAGATCCATCATATATACTTCAAAGGTCCGGTCTTCTTCATAAGGAAAATACTCGTAAGCCTTATATTTTGAGTCTTCGCTGATATATGACGGTACCAGGTTCTTTTTATTCACAGTAATGACATCGTTCTTGGCAGCACTGATCAATGAGTTAAAGGAAATTCGTAATCCGCTGACTATCTTACCCAGGGTTTCTACTGTAGGGGTAGATACTCCGCGTTCAATCTGACCCAGCATACTCTTGCTGATGCCTGTTTGTTTGGATACATCATCAAGACTCATTTCCCTGGCTTTACGTATTCTTTTCAAATTTCTTGAAACATTCTGCGTAATATATTCCATTCTTCTTCATTTCACCTGCTATACTTGTGCGTTTTAACGCATATTATAACAGAAGTTACTTTAAAGTCAAGGGTAAAATCAAATTTCTAATATAAGTGTATGATATTTAGCACGCTTTAATCTTTGCTCAAAGGTTACTGCTTTATCAAGATCATTGAAGTCACCGCAATGGACGGCATAATTTTGACCTTCTTTTATAATATCTGTTTTATATCCATTTATGATCAATTTGGATTGAAGAGCCTGAGCATCGTCATAGATACGGAAGGAGCCTACCTGGACCTTATACTGGTAATTTGATTTTAGGCTCTGAGCCTGAAGCTTAAAGGTATCCATAATTCCTTGCGCCGTTGCCTGTTCCAGCTCCTTTATTTTAATTTCATAATCATATTTACCATTGGGATCTTTGAGCAATCCAACCAGTAAATATACCTGAGGTATCAGATAATTAACATAATCTGCTTGACCGCCTTTTGCCTGGATAACGCCAAGATTTAAGAAGCCAAGCTTTTCGATTTCCTTTGTTATATTCAATGCCGCGTTCATTTCTGTTACATCGGGCTCATAAACGATTGCCTCAACACCCGGATTCATCAAATGGTTGGCATTAGTAGTACGATGGAGTGATACGAATAAATCTGCTCCGGAAGTGTTTGCCAGCTCCCTTTTTGCATCTTCCGTCATCGGGACATCATTTATCCTGGTATAAACCACATCATATCCGCTCTTTGTTAATATGTCACCTACGGCTAAAGCATATTCCAGATTTTTATCCTTTTCCAGAATGCCGCCAACATTTTCGCCGATATCTTTTCCTCCGTGTGCCGCATCCAATATCACTTTAACTTTTTTATTTGTTAATTGGAAAGCTGATACATAATTACAGCACCCACAACTTTGTCCAATATTTCCATTTGTCATGTCTATAATCATTCCCCTATACATTCCGATGTTCTATGTTACTTTATTATATGACCTTTTCTTAAAACGTGATACGGCAGTTCTTTTTTTTGACCGGATTATTCTAATCAAATATTAATTTGAAGCATCCGGGAATTAGGCGTATACTGTTGTTATAAAGAAGATGTGATGTTATATTCATATGGATATGATTTTCTTCCTTACTCTGCAAAGCAATACATTTGAATAGAAGGTGAAGAATATGATGTTTTGGAATAAAGTTGAAATCTATTGTGGTTTCTCCTTCAAAGAATTCTCCGAGCTTCGTAACTCATTAGCTGCTGAAGGTATCCGTTATGATTATAAAATGGTAAACTTGAATACCCGTGCCAGAATTAGTTCCCTTGGAGAGAAACCTCAATTCGATACTCAATATTATCTTTATGTACATCAGAAGGATTATTATAATGCTATGCATTTAACCTCGAACCGAAATACCAAGAGAATTTCATAAAACTATAATAAGAAGGACGGCTTCAAAATACATAACTTAATTGTATTTTGAGGCCGTCCTTCTTTATTACTGAGCAGATGGTTACCAGGATATTTATTCTATTGTTGCTAATACGTTCTTAAAATGCCTGTGTTAAATCCTCAAGGATATCATCAATATGCTCCGTACCAATAGATAAACGAATCGTATTCGGCTTGATACCGGAAGCAAGTAATTCTTCCTCATTCATCTGGGAATGCGTAGTGCTTGCCGGATGAATCACGAGGGACTTCACATCTGCTACATTCGCAAGCAGGGAAAAGATCTGAAGCTTATCAATAAATGTTTTTGCAGTATTGGCATCACCCTTGATTTCGAAGGTAAAGATGGAACCGGCTCCGTTCTGGAAGTATTGTTCATAAAGCTCATGATAAGGGTTATCCTGTAAGGAAGGATGGTTAACTTTTTCTACCTGAGGATGATTCTTCAAGAATTCAACTACCTTCAGTGTGTTGGAAACGTGTCTCTCAACACGCAGGGATAAGGTCTCCAGACCCTGCAGGAATAAGAAGGAGCTGAAGGGACTGATGGTTGATCCTGTATCTCTCATTAAGGTAACTCGAATCTTAATGATATATGCCAATGCGCCAACCGCTTTCGTAAACTGAACACCATGATAGCTGTCATTCGGCTCAGTCAGGGAAGGGAATTTGCCGGAACCCTCCCAATCAAATTTACCGCTGTCAATAATTACACCGCCGATGGTTGTTCCATGTCCGCCAATGAACTTGGTAGCAGAATGTACAACAACATCAGCTCCATATTCAATCGGACGTAACAGATAAGGTGTAGCAAAGGTGTTATCTACGATCAACGGGATTTTATTCTTATGAGCAATATCGGCAACCTTGTGTATATCTATTAAATTACAGTTGGGATTACCTAAACTTTCGATAAAAATGGCTTTGGTATTGGATTTGATTGCCTTCTCAAAATTAGCTAGATCATCCGAATCCACAAAGGTAGTTGTGATACCAAAATCAACCAGGGTATGGGCGAACAGGTTATAAGTTCCGCCGTAAATGGTCTGCGCTGATACAATATGATCACCGGCATGGGCAATATTCTGAATGGCATAGGTTATGGCAGCTGCTCCGGAGGAAGTTGCAAGTGCTGCAACACCGCCTTCCAAAGCTGCAATTCTCTGTTCGAATACATCGGAGGTAGGGTTCATTAATCTGGTATAAATATTACCGCCTTCACTTAAGTTAAATCTGCCTTCCGCCTGCGCACAGTTTTCGAATACATAGGAACTGGTCTGGTAGATTGGAACGCAGCGCGCTCCCGTTGCACTGTCAGGGTTCTCCTGACCGGCATGAAGCTGTAGGGTTTCAAAACGTAACTTCTTTTCATTTGCCATAGAATAACCTCCAAATTTATATGTATTTTACAACAACTTCTAGTAATCATACCTGTTTACTAGGATTATAATTTATTATCTTATCTGTACTTTATGTTTTTGTCAAGTTAATTTATGATTTGGGTGTCAGTGCGCCTAGCTAAGGGCGACTTAATTTAATGGGTGGAACCCCCATCTGATAAAGTGTAGCCGCACCATCAGTAGCGAGTCTTGGATTTGTAACAGTAATGTTGCAGATTAAGCGTAGACAGCCAGGAAGTAGGGC
>DATMUM010000150.1:0-4601 GCA_035564175.1 Mobilitalea sp. | reverse complement strand
AAAATCAGCATGATTGCTCCATCGCGCGGTTCACCAAGTAAGAAGTAAATTACTGCTGCAATGATAAGCAGTAAAAACATTGGCTCACATATAATATGCAGAACCTTCATAATAAAACTTTCTTTTTTCTGGGGCGTCAGTTCGTTTTTACCATACTTCACTTGAAGCTTTTCTGCTTCAAGTGAGGTTAGCCCACCCCAATTCTTTTTTGCGTCTGTCATAAAAAGTTACCTCCATTTCGCATTACGCGTATTTAAGATAGCTCTATGGCACTTCATTTGGCATTTCAATAGCATATTGGATGCTTATTTCCAGCCATTATCCAGCCCTATGTTCCTAAAGCATAAAAAAATACACCTATGGAACATACTACTGTCCCACAGATGTAACATTCATCTGCTGCCGCTTATGCGGCCCAGCCCCACGAACCGGATTCGGTTCATCGCCTGCTCAGTTGTACTGTAGATTATTCGTTTAAAAACGATATGCAGTGCAGAGAGATATAGATATGATATTATATGCAGTATGAATTGTCAAGTTAACTATTTTACTTTTATTAGAAATTTATCGATGTGAACAGCTATATTTTATCAAAAGAAGACTCTAATCATATTATTTACCCATTAACTGAGGCATATTCGGCATTTTGCGTATTCCTATGTAATTCAAGCCAGGAATTACTTCCCGGCTTTACTATGAGTAATACGGATTTCTTCTTCATCTCGTTTGGTCTCTAAACTCTTTCTGAAGAAAGACTGCTCTTAGACTCATATGCGACAAGAATGATATCTTTATTTTTTTTAGAGCATAGGGTGTGTTCTAATTCTATGATGTATTTTATATCTTCCTACGATACGTCAGCAATCCTGTAATTGCTATTCTTATTTTCCATAATAATCTCCATTCCACCGCTATAGCGGCTTACAAATACTTAAGTGAATATGTTTTTATTTTCTTTGAGAAAGGATGTAGCAGGCAACGACTGACATTTTTCAACCTGACGCCTGCTTTAAATAATAGTTTATCCTATAAAAGGATTACTAATCGAGTTGAGATAAGTGAAATTTTGATCATTGCCATACCGGTATGTTTTTAATTATCGATTTGTGTTGATAAAATTAATAAATATGTAACAATTATTAAAAATATTGTAACAAAAAGTTTGAATGGATTATTCGAGCTTTTTTACATAAAGACGGAAACATAAATTCAAGAAAATATGGTAACCAAAAATCAGCAATATCCGAAGCTTGTTTGATTTTATTTATCACCGCTGGTAAACTAAATTGAAGAATAAGGTAATAGAATTGGAAGATAATCGGCGAAAACGCTCCTTATTATGGATAAAAACTTGTAGTACAAGGTAGTATATCCAAAATCTAGCTATTGAACCCCTATACCGTGTATGTTAGGCTAAGGATGCAGCTTGATAGAACCAATAAGGAGGTACAAAAAATGAAGAAATACATTGCAACATCAGTATGTACGCTGTTTTTGTCACTATTAGGTGCTTGGGGATTTAACCCGAATTCTATAAATGCTTTAAATCCAGCTAATTCAAATTTGAATACTACTAACGTAGAACAAAGCGTGACAAAAACGGAAGATCAAAATCTTTCGACGAATACGAATACGACCACAACAGATAATTCTTCATCAGGTCAGGTAGTGAAAGAGGAAGCATCTGCCTCAACAGGAAATGAAGATAAGAATACAGCGGTGGAAGCTGCTTCAACATCAGCTTCAAATTGTAACAAAGGAAAAGTACTGGTTTATAAGAATGTTAATTTATCAAATTGCAAGTCAACCAAGGACGTGGTTCAAAAGCTGCAGCAAAACGGATGTCCTAACATTAACACAAGCAACATCAAGAATATTAAGTCATTACAAGATATTCTTTCACTGATCAACAGTAAAAACACAGTTACACCTACAACAAAACCGGCAGCGACACCTGCCCCAACAAAAACGCCTACTCCAACAACGAAACCGACAGCAACACCTGCTCCAACAAAGACTCCTTCTGGAACCACGAATTCCAGCTATTCTAACCAGGTACTTCAATTAGTTAACCAGGAAAGAGCGAAAGCAGGATTAACACCGTTTACAACTACCTCAGCATTAAGTGCAGCAGGTAACAAACGTGCTCAGGAAATTAAGCAGTCATTCTCCCACACCAGACCGGATGGATCCTCCTGCTTCACAGTATTAGGACAGTATGGTATTTCCTATACTACTGCAGGTGAGAATATTGCCTATGGTCAGAAAACTCCTCAGGAAGTAGTAACCGGTTGGATGAATTCTCCGGGTCACAGAGCTAACATCTTAAACCCTAACTTCCACAAGATAGGAATTGGTGTATATCAGAGTAACGGAGTTTACTACTGGACACAGGAATTTACGAATTAAATAAATATCAGTTTGTAATAAAAGTGCTTAATATCCTGGAAGATAACAGGAATTAAGCACTTTTATAATTATAGGGTGTGTAAAGAAGCCAATAGTAAATTCTGAATAAGAACTTAAAAAATATCCACACAAGGGATATATAATAAATCTCTAATATGATAAAATGTTGATAACAATAGGAATAATGAATAGAAGGGTGGAGGATTTCCATTAAACTGTTACATACAGCCGATCTGCATATCGGTAAAAGGGTGAGCGAATTCCTTATGATCGAGGATCAGGAATATATACTAAAGCAGATACTTTCCATTGTGGACGAGCAGTCCCCGGAGGGTGTCTTGCTTGCCGGAGATATCTATGATAAGAATATCCCTTTGGTCGAAGGTGTAGCCTTATTCGATTGGTTCTTGACGGAACTGAATAAGAGGAATGTTGCTGTCTTTATCGTCAGCGGTAACCATGATTCAAGCGAGCGGCTTAATTTTGGCGGGAGGATCATGGAGAAAAACAGGATATATATTGCAGGAACGTTTCAGGGAAAGCTTGAGAAGATTACCCTTTCCGATGAGAATGGTAATGTGAACATATATATGCTGCCCTTTGTCAAACCGGCGAATGTAAACCGTTATTTTCCGGGAGTCGAGACCTATCAGGAGGCAGTGGAGGTAGTCCTTGAGGATACCCGGATCGACAGCACGGAGAGAAATATCCTTGTTGCCCATCAGTTCATTACTTCAGGAGATAAGGAGCCTGAGAGATGTGATTCCGAGGCGATATCCGTAGGAGGGCTTGACAATATCGATGCTTCCGCCCTTGAAGTATTTGACTATGTAGCTTTAGGACATATTCATGGTGCTCAGAGCATTGGCAGGGATAACATACGATATGCCGGTTCCCCGCTTAAATACTCTTTTTCGGAAGCAAAACAGGTGAAATCTGTTACATTGATTGAGCTTGGCAGTAAAGGTGAGATAAACTTAAGTAAGATACCATTAAACCCGCTTCGTGATATGAGAGAAATCAAAGGTCCGATCGACGCTTTGACGGATAGTAAAATCTATAGCCAGTACAATACGCTGGACTATATTCACGCGACCCTGACCGATGAGGATGAGATCTATGATGCAATCGGAAGGCTTCGGAGCGTATATCCGAATATCATGCGGTTGGATTTTGAAAACAGCAGAAGCGTATGGAATGCTGACTTAAAAACGGCCGCTGAGGAAGTGGAACTGAAAAGACCGATGGAACTTTTTGAGGATTTCTATAAGAATCAAAATAACATACCGGTTAATGAACAGCAAAAAGCTATTATGGATAAACTTTTTGAGGAAATGGAGGTGGGTAAGAATTGAAGCCGTTAAAGCTGATCATGAGTGCCTTTGGGCCATTTCGGGATGTTGTTAAAGTATCGTTCGAGGATTTTGGGCAGAATGGACTCTTTCTGGTTACCGGTGATACCGGTGCAGGTAAGACAACGATATTTGATGCTATTTCCTTTGCGTTATTCGGTAATGCCAGTGGTGAGAACCGAACTGCGGATTGTTTTCGAAGTGATTTTGCCGGTAATGAGGATAAGACCTATGTTGAGCTGACATTTTCACACAAGAATAAGACCTACCGAGTACAACGAAATCCCTTATATGTAAGAAGTAAGTTAAAGGGTGACGGTACGACGCAGGAGAAGGCGAATGCAACTCTTACTCTGCCCGATGGACGTATCGTAAACGGTTATGTTCCGGTCACCGAAGCGATTGCAAGCCTTCTTGGTATCGACTGGAGACAGTATAAGCAGATTGCAATGATAGCGCAGGGAGAATTCCTACAGCTGCTAACTGCAAGCAGCCAGGAGCGGGGAATCATTTTCCGTAAAGTTTTTGGAACACAGATTTATGATGAGATTCAGAAGAAATTAAAAAATATGGCAATGTCATTAAAGTACAAATGCGAAGATATTGATAAGAGCATCCTTCAGTACTTAAGTGGGATCGTCTTCGATGAGGAGAGCGTCCATTATCAAGGAATAACGGACTGGAAGGCATCGAAGGATATCAATCAGCTGCAGAAGGTTATGGAACTGCTGAGGATTATAATCGATGCTGATAAACAGAAGTTAGAGGCTGAAAAAAGTAAGAATGATTTACTAAGTTCACAAATCAAGGAGAAATCGATCGAATATACCAATGCAGTCC
>DATMUM010000149.1:0-3118 GCA_035564175.1 Mobilitalea sp. | reverse complement strand
TCTCTGATGTAGCCCGCAAGGCCATCTGCATAGGTGGACTTTAACTTCGTTAACTGACGGTATTCCAGAATCATTTTCACCGCTGGATGCTCCGACTGCAATTTATCCAGGATGTCAGCTGAGGTAGAATAGCCTGTCTTTGTCTTCTTGCCGAAGGGAAGGCGCAGCTTCTCAAAAAGGATTACACCTAACTGCTTTGGAGAATTAATGTTAAATTCCTCTCCTACCAACTGGTAAATATCCTTCTCCAATTTCTCTATTCCCACCTGAAGATGATCGCCGTATTCCTTCAACGCTTCTTTATTAACGCGGATACCTCTGACTTCCATATCATACAGGGTATAGATTAATGGCATCTCGATTGTTTCGAATAACTGCTGCATTCCGGCACGGAACATTAAATCCCGAAGGCGTTCTGCCGCCCGGAAGGCAATGTACGCACTATAACAGGCATAGGATAAAAACGCTTCCTCCTTCGTCTCCATAGCTTCTGCCAAAGAGCTTCTTCCAAGCAAATCTTCTCTGGAGGGTACCGTTAATCCAAGATAATCTCTTGCAATATCATCATAATGGTAGGTATCGGTCAGAGGATTTAATAAATAGGCTGCGATGGAGGCATCAAAAAGATTATCCTTTTCACAGATTTTCAAAAATGGCAACTGCTCTTTCAATCCGATAACGGATAACAGGTAGCCATCCTTTGCCATAGCACTTGCTTTATCACTCAGATACTCTTCTGTGATAAAGCCCGTACATTTGATAAAGCAAACGGTATCCTCATCCTTGCATACGGAGACTCCAAGAATATGATTATTCTCGTGAACCATCTGAAGTCCAATCGGATGTGCACACTTTTCGCCCACCAGATCAAATATCTGGTCAGCTTTGCCCAGATCTTCTATGATTTCGAAGCTCTGCTCAATACCGGTAGAATGGCTGACCTCTTCTGTCTGGAATCTGGATAATAAACTTTTAAATTCCAGACGTTTGAACATTTTATATACCTCTTCATTGTACAGGTTGCCAAGGCTGGCCTTCTCCATCTTAAAATCCAGATCACAATCCGTGCAGATGGTTGCCAGCTTCTTTGACAGTACTGCCAACTCCTGATTATCTTTCAGTGTCGTTGTAACCTTGCCCGGAGCCATCTCATCAATATGCTCATACAGGTTTTCTATGGATTTATAGGTCTCAATTAATTTGCCGGCTGTCTTTTCACCAACTCCCGGTACTCCGGGAATATTATCGGAGGGGTCTCCCATCAAGCCTTTCAAATCAATGAACTGCTTCGGGGTTACATTATATTTTTCCATTACATCCTTTGCCAGATAATCTTCAATCTCCGTGCCTGTCCGCTTTGTCTTCGGAATGCGGATCTTAATCTTTTCACTGGCCAGCTGCAAAAGATCCCGGTCACCCGATACCAGCGATACCAGATTCCCTTCCTTCTCCGCTCTTGTGGCAAGGGTTCCCAAAATATCATCCGCTTCATAGCCGGGTTTTTCAATGACTGTGATATTCATGGCCTTCAAGACCTCTTTCATCACAGGAACCTGCTCCCTTAATTCTTCCGGCATTCCTTTTCTTGTTCCCTTATAAGCATCATACATTTCATGGCGGAAGGTCGGCTGATGCGTGTCAAATGCCACCGAAAGATAATCCGGCTTCTCCTCCTCCAGAATTTTAAACATAATATTAATAAAACCAAGTACTGCATTCGTATGCTCGCCCTTTGAGGTTGTCATATCCGGCAAGCCATAAAATGCTCTGTTTAATATGCTGTGTCCATCAATTAATACTATCTTTTTATCCATATGCTTCTTCGTCCGTCCTTAGTTATTACCGGGCGAAGCCTCCTTCCAACCAATTATTTATTGATATTCTTTATAGAATCATTACCGTTAACTCCTGTCTGCAATAACTTTGTTTCATACTGTTTTTCACAATCCACTCCCTGTCAGTTCGTCGGAACCTGCTCCAGTTCATGATTAATCTCCGTATCCAGTTCCTGTTCCAGTAAATATTGTTTTAGCTGAAGCTCTAAAAATGGACTTCCAGGCTCCCTAAATTCAACACGGATGCGAAATTCACTTTCCTTCACAGTGGCAGCATGCTCCGCGCTTCTATTAGCATAACTGAAACTGATAAAAAATGCCAGCAAAATCATTGTTAGCATTAGCATTGTTATTTTACGGTAATATGTATATTTGGCATGGATTACCCTTTCCTCTGCCTTTTCCAGCTTATCATTCAGCTCCTGTACAAAATTACTGGTTAAATTCTTATCCTCATCCAGCTGCTTCACCGCCGTTAAAAGAGCATAATACACCTCAAGCTCCTCCCTGCAGTTTTTGCATGTCCTGACATGCTCAAGGAACTCCTCCAGTTCATCGTTATTTAATTTGTTATTGATAAACGGTGTTATCAGGCTCTGCGCTTTGATACAAGTCATGTAATTCATCTCCATTATGTGGTCGAAGTTATTTTCTTCTGGTTTTTAATTTTCATACTTGAAATATAAAATTAATTATGTTAGAATAAACCTCGTCACGAAATGCGGATGTGGCGGAATGGCAGACGCAGCAGACTCAAAATCTGCCGGGCTAACACTCGTGGGGGTTCGAGTCCCTTCATCCGCAGTAAAGCAAAGTTCTTGGAAGCCTTGAAAATCAAGGTTTACGAGAACTTTTTTATTTGTGATAAAGGTATAAAATTAATATCCTCAATATTACCTAATAAGAAGCACGAATCTTGCTTTAATGCTCCACATGGATAAATATCTCCATTTATGATGTAATAAGCATTATATCATATCTACTGTCTATGATAGTAACTTCTAATTTAATTACTAATAGGTTTATTATATATTGAATATAGCAAAATTTCTACTATGTATTCATAAATTTGCCAAAACTATAGTGTATAGGATTTTAATTATTTTTAAGCTTATTGACCCTATAAAGCTTATTATTAAATATTTTCATTATTTACTCCATTCCGCCGCCAAGCGGCGGCACAAACAAGTTATTAAAAAGTTGCAAACCACCACGTAATGAATTAAAATTTCTTTATGAAACAGCAATACACTACAGAGCACGGGGAGGTGAGTGGCGAATTT
>DATMUM010000148.1:0-5151 GCA_035564175.1 Mobilitalea sp. | reverse complement strand
ATGCTTATACTGGTACAAGCAGTCCATTGTTAGCATATTACCATGCGAATGAGGCAGGGGAGATAGCACCCGAGGATGTTCTTGTATTCTGCAGCGTTGGTTCAGGTCTGACAGCGGCATCCGTACTTTATATTGCAAGCTGATAGTCAATTAGCAAGGGCTGTTGCAAAACATAATACTCTCACCAAATGGGAAGTTAATATGTTTTGCAACAGCCATTTTGTTGTTAAGCTGGGCTGAAGCATTTTACGAGCTGGGCTGAAGTACTGATATCACTACCTTACTACCTATTGCAGAGGTGCTATATGGCGATACCAATCCCTCTGGTAAGCTGGCTATGAGCTTCCCTTATACCATCGGGCAAGTACCGGTGTTCTATAATGAGTTTCATACTGGAAGACCTAATCAGGGAGAGGGCAAATTTTTCTCCAAATATCTGGACGTACCCAATGAACCACTTTATCCCTTCGGTTATGGACTTTCTTATACACAGTTTTCGATATCAGAGGTTGAGCTAAGTGGAGCAGAACTGAGCCGGAATATTGTAATTAAAGCTTCCGTAACAGTTAAGAATATTGGAACTATGACCGGCAAAGAAGTAATTCAGCTGTATTTTCAAGATATCTGTGGTAGCGTAGTAAGACCAGTCAGAGAACTCAGGGGATTTCAGAAAATAGAGCTTGCACCCGGTGAAGAGAGAAGGATTTCCTTTACCATTTCGGAAGAAATGCTGAGATTTTATGGAATCGATATGAAGTACGCAAGTGAGCCGGGAGAATTTCATGTATATATCGGTAATTGCAGCACTACACAGAATAGAAAGAGGTTTATACTGCAGTAATTTAATCGGGTTTAGAGAGCTTGTACCGGCAGCCTTCTAAACCTGCTTTATTTGGCTATACGATTAGAAACGGTTCAGTCAGCAGTTCCGATAATGAAGCAAAATATGCAGTTCTAATTATAGCAAAATATGCAATTTAATTATAGCAAAATATGCAATTTAATTATAGCAAGTATGCAGTTCCAATTATATCAAAATATGCAGTTCCAATTATATTAAAATATGCAGTTCCAATTATATTAAAGTATACAGTTCCAATTATATTAAAGTATACAATTCCAATTATATCAAAGTATACAATTCCAATTATATCAAAGTATACAGCTCCTATTATAACAAAGTATACAGTTCCAATTATATCAAAGTATGCAGTTCCAATTATATTAATTATGCAGTTCCAATTATATCAAAATATGTAGTTCCGAATATAATAAAATATGCTTGTGCTATTTTTCCTTTTTGATATAATTATAATAGAAGACAAATGAAGAATTTCCTGTACCTGTAAAGGGTATCACAGTTAATTCCTCATAAAAGCGTTTGTGAAATATACCGGTACATACTATAAAGATTGTTAAGGTTTATACCGATATGATTCTTATAGGCAATAATAGAAGAAAGTCTATTCGATGTATACAGGGGTTTAATAATAGCAAAACACAGGGTTGGACTGTCGAAAGGACGCCATTTACAATTTGGAGGTTATCATGTCGGAAATTAATGGAGTTTCAAGCGTAGATAATAAAAATACATATAATACGAATTCAGTGAAAAAGACGGATGCTGCTGCGGACTTCTCCTCTTACCTGGGCGAGTCCAAGAGCATGGACGATATTTTCCAAGAAGCTGCTGATAAATATAACGTTCCAGTAGAGCTGCTAAAAGCAGTAGGCAAGGCGGAATCGAATTATAACACGAATGCCGTATCCAGATGCGGTGCACAAGGTGTTATGCAGTTGATGCCTGCAACAGCCAAAGAGCTGGGTGTTACGGATTCTTTTGATGCAGAGCAGAACATTATGGCAGGAGCCAAATACATCTCCGGACTTTTGAATAAATATGATGGAAATATTAAGCTTGCTTTAGCAGCATATAACGCAGGCAGCGGTAATGTTGCGAAATATAACGGAGTACCGCCCTTTGATGAAACACAGAATTACGTTAAAAAAGTTATGAATTATATGGGACAGGGCAATATTGAAATTGCGGACACTAACACTGGTACGGGCAACCAGACAAATCGGTTGATAACATCAGCAACAGTTACTCCATTACAGCGAAATCTTTCTTTTATCCCAATGAATGACTCTGACACTGTTTCAAGTGGGCTCGGAGAGCTGGACAGTTTCTTTTCCTATGATGATTATATGAAATTCCTCGATATCTTCTTAAAGGATAAAGAGGAAGAGAAAACGGAAGAGAATTCAACAAATTATAATACAAAGGATATCAATTACAGCGTTCCGGTGATAAATTTAATCAAGAACCAGAACCTGTATTAAACAAGGCAGCGGCGTGACGAAATATTTGCATCAATGACGAACTATAATTAAATATCAACTATTTATTTTATAGGAGGTAATGATGAATCAGGTATTTACGGCAGTTATCAGACAATCTGAAGGTATCAATGGCGCATATATCGTACCACCCTTTGATGTACAGGAAGTATTCGGATCAAAAAGGGTAAAGGTAAAGGCAACCTTTGACGGTGTGGAATATCGTGGTTCACTGGTTACCATGGGCGGATGCTATATGCTGGGAATGACTCAGGAAATACGCAGGAAGATCGGCAAAGATTTCGGAGATACCGTAGAGGTTACCGTTGAGAAGGACGAAGAAGAAAGAACCGTTGAGATACCGGATGACCTGAAGGAAGCCTTAAATCACAGTGAAAAGGCGCTGAAAGCATTTGAAAGATTGTCCTTTACAAGGAAAAAAGAATATATTAACTGGATTACAGCTGCCAAAAAAGCGGAAACAAGAAATAACCGTATTGAAAAGACGGTATATAAGATGGAAATACGGAAAATAAAATAAAGTTGTTAATAAAGTCATGTATCGTAAAACTGTTTGACAATAGATATCAAAATTTTTATTAAATACTTCAATCAGGTAATATGATATGGCTTCAAAGAAAACTACAATTCAACAGCAAAAAGCTGAAAACAGCCAAGAAAGTTATTTGAATTAAGCGAACAGTTAAAAGGGGAATCTGAAAAGGGAAGCTAACAGGGAAACTTATAAAGGGAACTTATAAAAGAAACTTATAAAAGAAACTTATAAAAGAAACTTATAAAGGAAACTAATAAAGTAAACTTATAAAAGAAACTTATAAAGGGAACTAATAAGGAGAAGTAACAAGGAAAACTTACAGGTGAGTGGCAAGGAGAATAATCGAATAAATAAGGCCGGTAAAGAGCAAATTCCTTTACCGGCTATTTTTTACGCTTTATAATACAGGTTTAAACATCCTATACGCAGCTTTTTACTAGTTCCCTCCGGATCAACCGAATAAGTAAAATTTAATAGATAAATTCCACAGTAACTGAAGCTTCAATTTTGTTATTACCTGGTTCAATCGGAGTTGCAAAGGCTCCTTCCCGGAAGGCAATGTTTCGTGCAATAGGTATTGGGGCAGTACTGTTTTCCGTAATCAGTATTGGAACCGGATCAAACATGCTTTTTAAACCGGTAGCAATGCCTTTTGCCTTCTGAATTGCGTTTTTTACAGCTAAATTCAAGGCCTGCTGATAATATATATCAGGACTGGATACATCAAAATTGATGGAATCCACGATATTTGCCCCGTTCTCTACAGCTGTGTCAACGGCAGTACCGACAAGAGCCATATTATCAATAAATACATCTAACACATTACGCACCTGATAGCCCAGATCGATCCGCTGTCCGTTTTGATATTCATAAACTTTTTCAATCTGATATTGAACTGTCTGCATTTCAGTCAGACCCAGCTGTTTTAATGAATTTATAACATTCTGGCTGATTCTCGCATTTTCTGACTGAGCAGCTGTAACAGAATCTGCATTTGTCTGGACTCCAATTCTGATATTTGCTAAATCAGGTGTTACCATAACCTGTCCTTTTCCGGTCAAAACCATTTTCCTCTGAAGTGACTGAAGTTCTTCTTTATAATTAGTCATACTGATATTCTCCTGAGAGTTTATACAGTAATATATGAGATAACCACAAAAAATAATTCATTAATTGTATTGATAAGATCAGCGTAGCTGCGAAGTAATGAAATGCTTATTGTAATATGAAAGGGAAAAGTATAAAATATTACCAATAGAATAGCTTGGATTATGATTTACCATAAATAAACAGGATTTATTGTGTAAAGGAGATGTACAGGATGCAGAATATAAGCGAAATCATGAATAAGCAAAGAAATTTTTTTGAAAGCGGTCAGACAAAGGATGTAACTTTTCGCATGAAATATCTGAAAAGGTTAGGAATAGCAATTCATAAGCATGAAGCAGATATCATGGAATCATTGAAAAAGGATCTGAATAAAGCACCCTTTGAAGCTTATGCAACAGAAATCGGAATGGTTTTAGAAGAGCTTCGGTTCGTAACAAAGCATTTGTATCGCTGGGCGGCTCCTAAGAGAGTGAAGACTCCGCTTGTCAATTACATTTCCTCCAGCAGGATTTATTCGGAGCCCTATGGAGTGGTATTGGTTATGTCTCCATGGAATTATCCCTTTCAGCTTACCATAACACCCTTGATTGGAGCAATCGCAGCAGGTAATTGCGCAGTAGTCAAACCCTCCAATTATTCGCCAAATACCTCAAAGGTGATTGAGCTTATTATTACCGAGGTGTTTCCAGAGGAATATGTTACAATAATTCAGGGCGGCAGGGAAGCGAATCAATCCTTACTGGAACAGAAATTTAACTATATCTTTTTTACCGGCAGCGTTGAGGTTGGCAAGCTGGTTATGAGCTCAGCAGCAAAGCATCTGACACCGGTTACCCTGGAACTCGGCGGAAAGAGTCCCTGTATCGTTGATGAGACTGCCGATCTTGAGATTGCAGCAAGAAGAATCGTCTGGGGTAAATATGTGAATGCAGGACAGACCTGTGTGGCACCGGACTATTTGCTGGTTCATCGTTCTGTAAAAGCGGCATTGCTTGAGAAGATGAAGGCGTATATCGTACAATTTTATGGCAGTGACGGCAAATACCAGGAATTACCCAAGATTATCAATGTGAAGCATTTTGAACGCTTGCTATCATTAATAGATGGTGAGAAGATAATCACCGGCGGTACCTCCATCAAAGAAA
>DATMUM010000147.1:0-18018 GCA_035564175.1 Mobilitalea sp. | reverse complement strand
GTTCAATGCTAGAATTCATAGATTTTTATATCGCCTCAACAGTAACCCGGTAATGATAATATCCTTTTCCTATCAAGAATTCCGGGTGTATGTTTTTCAGCCAGCCATTATCACCGCCAACGCCTGTATGCCTGTGATCTACATTCAGATAGATTCGATTCTCTCTTACAAGTTCATCCTCATAATCTGCTTTGTCACATGCTTCAATGCTATAGTCATGAATATCAAAATGGAACGGAACAGCGCCGGATACCCGAATTCCATGACCTTCATGATCTGTAACCATCAGATATCTTACATCCTCTTTCCCACCGCATTCCACCGGTTTGATATATGGAGTGTACTGCTCAGATACCGAACTGTTGTATATACCTATGTGTGCAGCAGACTTTCTATCACAATAATTTTCCCAGGGTCCTCTTCCATACCAGGTTATCTGATTAAAACCATCCGGCAGGATAAAGGAAAGTCCTATTCTGGGTAAGGTATCAAAATTACAATTGTTTATCACTGTTTTGGTAATCTCAATACCTTCACTGCTAACACGATATTGCGTTGATACCTGCAGCATATCCTGCTGATAGGAAACCTCGGTAAAGATAATAACCTGGTTGTCTGAAACAGCCATATTTACCTGTTTAACATTCGTCTTAAGCTCATTTAATCCTGCTTTTCTCCAGTCAAAGGCATAATTTCGTCCTTCTTCTTTGACTCCTTCATCGATTCCTGCAACTGCACGGTAGAAATTATCCTTACTGCTCGTCAGTCTTTCGCTTCCCTTCAGTAGAACTTTCTGAAATTCACAAGTATTCTTGTCAAAGCGTACTTCCGTGTTCTGTCCTGTGATGCATATCTCATTCTCTGTTTCCTGAACAGTTAGTTTTTCACCAGTTGAGAAGTGTTCGTGCTTAATCAAGCTTGATTCCTTCAGGGGCGTCTGATAGGTATAAATTACATGACCTGCAGCCGCATATGATGAACTATCTCTTATCGATACGATGACATTGATGTATGCTTCTTTGCCTTGAATGCTACTGTCCCATGGTAATGGCAGCTCCAGCAGTTCAACTTCTCCTGCCAGAGTATGATACTGCCTGAGTTCACCTCGCTCATTCACAATCCCATCGCATAGAAGCTCCCAGGTAATGCGAAGATGGCTGAGATCAGACTGCAGGTAGTTATTTTGAAGAATATATCTTCCTGTCTGCCAATAAGGATCAAACTCATATACGATTTTAACAGGTGCCTGACAATTTCTTATTTCATAAGCGGAAGGCTTCCAGCTAAGATCCGGGAACACCACACCATTCAGGCACATATCTACCACAGGATCGAGGACAGCTTCGCTGTAAGCTCCTCCATAGACGTACTTTGTAGTTTTATCTTCTTTCGTCAAAGTCAGTGCTTTATCCTGGAAATCCCAGATAAAGCCTCCCTGATAACGGGGATATTTCATTACCAAATCCCAATATTCCTGGAAATTACCGTTACTGTTGCTTTTTGCATAGGCATACTCGCATTGGATAAAGGGCCTCAGATCCCTTGAATCTGCCATCTTATCTTCAATCCAGGCTTTGCCAGCATACATCGGAGCAATGATATCCGAGATATTAGGTCCCGGATTACCGGATTCATATTGCACATACCTGGTCTTGTCGTATTCTTTGATCCAACCGTACATTGCTGCATGGTTAACGCCTGCTCCGGATTCATTGCCAAGGGACCAAAGAATGATGGAAGGATGATTTTTATCCCTTAATACCATTCTGGAGGCACGTTCTACATAAGCGGAAGTCCATTCAGGGGAGGAACTCAAGCCACCGCCATAGCCATGAGTTTCCAGGTTTGTTTCATCAATCAAATACAATCCAAGCTCATCGCACAGATCATACCATTCCTTCGCATGAGGATAATGACTGGTACGTACTGCATTAAAATTCATCTGCTTCATGCAGAAGATCTGCTTTCTCATATAATCCACAGAGACACATCTTCCGGTTTCCGGGCAGAACTCATGCAGGTTTACACCTCGGATAATGAGACGTTTTCCATTGTAATAAAGCACTCCATCCTCACGAATTTCCAACTTGCGAAAACCTACTCTCGCACTTTCAATATCAGAGATATTACCCTCTCCATCCATTGTCTCCATAACCAGGGTATAAAGATAGGGATCCTCCACTGACCATAGATGAGGCTTTGTTATTTTTGCCGCGGCACTTGAGACAAATTGAGGCTTCAGATAATCACGGCACTTTGCATAAGGTATGCTGGTAAAGGTCGTAACCAACCTATGATCTGCATCATAGAGGCTCAGCTTCACCTGGCATTCGCCATAACCCCTAACCTTATTATTTGGCCAGAGAGTTACCTTTAAATCTGCTTCATCATAATTATCTCTGCTGAATAAGGTTTCTATTTTATAGTCAAAGAGCCTCTGCTTTGCCTTTGCATAAATGCGGACATCCCGATGAATTCCTGATAAATGCCAATAATCCTGATCTTCCAGATAACTTCCATCGCAAAACTGAAGTACCTTAACTGCCAGTTCATTTTGACCTGCTCTGACTGCATGAGTGATATCAAAGATCGCATCCAACTTACTATCCTGGGAATATCCAATCTCAAGACCATTTACATAGAGATAAAAACCGGATTCTACTCCGCCGAACTCGATAAATACATCCTTGCCTGCATAATCATCCGGTATATGAAAGGTTGTCCGGTAACACCCTGTTAAATTCTTCTCCGGTACATAAGGGGCATTCAGCTCCACCTGCCCTTTTGCTGCTTCTATTTCAAAATGAGAATCAGCACCTACTCGTTCAAATGGATATAACGTATTCGTATAAACCGGTTTCCCATATCCGTGAAGCTCCCAGTTGGAGGGAACCATAATGTCCTCCCAGGATGAATCATCATAATTCATTTTCTCAAAGCCTTCTGGTACTCTTAGCGGACTATCCGCCAGCGTAAATTTCCATAGCCCATTCAGGCTTTGTACGTATTTTGAAGCTGTCCGGTCACAGATTAACGCCTGCTCCACTGTTTCATAAACACCATAGGGTGAATGCATTGGATACCGGTTTCTTTGTGTAACGTATTGATTTTCCCATTCTCTTACCATAAATACCTCCTTTGGCGGACACACCTTATTAAGTAATCAGATATACCTATCCCTTTACCAATATCTGATTTATCACATCTGGTAGTTTCTACTACTCTTCTTAATTCTGGACTTGCATGAAGTATACTGATATTATACAATAATAATAGTTTATATAAAATGTTATGAATGGTCTTACTTTTATCCATTTTGGTAATGGAATAAGGAAATTGCGATACTACTTTATCATTGTAATTTCCATTCGGAGGGAAGCTTATGAAACTGGAAATGAAGAAGGATGTTATATACCGATGCATCGGTACTGATTTTACCAATGGAATTCTGGCTTGCGGATTTATGACGAAGCCGCATAAGGAACAGTCCCAGTACAATTTTCAAATCGATTACTATAGCTGTTTTCTGCTTTTATCCGGCACTGGTTATTATTATACACAGGAGGATGAGAAACATTCTATTCATGCTGGTGATTATGTGCAGCGTCTACCGGGAGTATGCCATTCTACTGAGATTGTTCCCGATGGCAGCTGGCTGGAATTCTTTATCAGCTTTGGCCGTACAACTTACGATTACCTATGCAGTCTGAACCTTCTTCCAATTGAGCACCCGGTTGGAAAGAGCAATTATGATGAAAGTATCCTTCAACGTTTTTCAAGACTGTTAACACAGTTAAAGGATGCGGAGGATGCAGCACTTCCGTTATTGTCTTTGCAGGCGCAGGAGCTGCTCTTAACCCTTCTCCTTCCCATACAAAGGACACTAGAAAATGATCCTATGCGTGATTTAATGGAGGAAGCCTGCAGAATACTTTCTTCTAAGATCAGTGCAGCTATATTACCAGAAGATGTAGCTGCCCAGCTTAATATGAGTTATGAGAACTTCAGAAAACAATTCCACAGATTTACAGGAACATCCCCGGCCAAGTATCGTATAGACCAACGGATGAAGCATGCCAAGCTTATGCTGTTATCCGGTATATCGATTAAGGAAACAGCAATGTTAACTGGTTACGGTGATACTTATTCCTTTACAAAACAATTCACAAACTCGGTGGGAATGTCACCTGGACGATATAGAAAAGAGAATTAAAGTATGAACTGCGATTGAATTTCATCAGGGAGGACAAACAAACACGAATTGTTTGGATACGGAGACATGATGCATAATCATATTCTAGCCGTAACAAGCAATTCGTGTTTGAATGTTCTTACATCAAATTCATGCAGTACTCCTGGCTCTTAAACCGAAGGATTTCCACTTTTATTGTTCAAAGCATTCCCTTAATTTTTTCAGTGCCTTCTTTTCAATACGGCTGACGTAGCTTCTGGAGATGCCAAGCTTATTCGCGATCTCTCGTTGGGTTACTTCTTTTCGGTTGCTCAAACCGTAGCGTAAGCAGATAATCTCGCGTTCTCTATCCGTTAATACTTTACTGATCATGTGATACAGTTTTTTAATATCGTCTTCCAGAACAATATTTTCTACAATGTCAATTTCTGCTTCTTCTATGATATCCAACAGATTGATTTCGTTGCCTTCCCGGTCAGATCCGATCGGATCATACAGATAAACTTCTTTTGCCAAACGTTTTCCACTTCTGAGCATCATTAAAAGCTCATTATCAATACAACGGGAGGCATAGGTAGCCAGGCGAATCCCTTTTTCATCATCAAAAGTATCGATTGCTTTAATTAATCCGATCGTACCAATCGATATCAAATCATCTGTTTCCTTATCAATCATATTGTACTTCTTCACAATATGTGCAACTAGTCTCAAATTATGTTCGATTAATTTATCTCGTGCTTCTTTGTCGCCTTCTTTGCATCGTCTTAGATAGTCCGTTTCCTCTTTGGTGCTTAGCGGCTTTGGAAACGACTTCATGAAGATAAGCACCCTCAATGTCAAATGTGTCATTATATCATATGTGTGCTATTGACATAAAGTGCCTATCCCTCTTAAAAAAGGACAGAAGGACTTACTATATTTCTTGCATCGTCCATAAATCGCAGGACTATCCCTCATAACCGGACAAAGCAGACGTAACTTATACTTGAACCTATGCCATTAAGTATCATAATAATCGAACAAATAGAGTCATAAAATTTCGCTGCCTCCGTCGGATACTTATTATTTATTGAAAAGAAAATAAAGGATGCCCCTCTGCAAACTTTATTTCATAATAATATATGTCTATCATGGCTCTGAATTTCATATCGTGATTGCTGAAAGTATAGAGTTTAAGAATATAAATCGACTCCAATTGAGTACATAGACAGCTACCATTAAGAATTGCATAAAGTAACGTCAATCATCCTGATTAGAATGATTAGTGCCAGTATATAAAAATTAGTAATTCAGGGCGTAACGCTGCATAAACACTTATCGACAACGTCAGCCCTGAAAAATATTTCTTATTTGGTTCGTGTAACACAAATCAGCTTTAATGAATGAGGAGGCAGATGAAGCATTGCCTTTTGGCTAATTGTCTTAGGGCAAGCAAGGGTTATATTGATGCGGTTCATAGGGAGATACATATCAAAGCTCAGACCTCTCGGCTATACTACCTTTGTTATCAAGCCTTTTCATCTTCCCTACCACATCACGGATCGGTTCTCCGACTCACTTTCTGCCTCATTCAGAAAGTGCTTGATACAAACGCATTTTTTAAATGCGTTATGTAGCAGGGAAATCTCGAAGGTAAGCTAAAAAATTCAGTACTAATCCACACGGAATACACTTACCGTTTCCTCCAAATTCTCCGCATCATTGCTTAATTGCTGAACTATCTCATTCAATTTATTAGCCTGAGAAAGCTGCTGTTCTGCCGATACTCCAAGCTGTTCAGCCGCTGCTGCAGTTTCTTCAGCAGTTGCAGATATGCTTTCGATTGCACCTAATGTATCATCCTTTGCATGTTCAATTCCTTGTATACCATCTGCAATCTGATGTAGATTTTCCGTCAGATTCTCAACATGACCGTTAATGTCCGTAAATACATCTACAGTATTTTTCAAAGCATCTTGCTGGGATAAAACTATACTCTCGGCATATTTTGCTGTCTTCACGGTTTTCTTAGTCTGATTCTCGATGCGATTGATGATATTGCTTATCTCACCAGATGCTTTCAGGGATTGATCTGCTAATTTACGTATTTCTTCTGCTACCACAGAAAATCCTCTTCCAGCCTGACCTGCTCTGGCTGCTTCAATCGATGCATTTAAGGACAACAGATTTGTTTGTTCGGCAATTCCATTCATGGTTTCAATGATTCCTACGATGGCACCGGATTCTTTTTCTAAATTCTCGATATCTAGGATTACGCTTTGTGTAATATCTGTTGTGTCCTTCGCCTTCAGACTAAGATCATCAATGATTCCCATTCCGTTATTTACAATAATCTTCGTGCTGGAGGCAATCTGCTCAATATTATTTGCATTATGATATACAACATTAATACGCTTGGCTAAATCAGCCATCTGATGCAGACAATTTTCTGCATCTAAGGCTTGCTGCGTTACTCCCTGCTCAATATCTCCGACAGCCACGGTAATATTTTGTGTTGTATTGACCAGGATATCGGAGCTTTCAGATACAACTACGGCAGACTTCAATATGGTTTTGCTTACCCCGGCCATTTTACGTATTAGCTTCATCATACTGCCTGTCATATCATTGATGCTCTTGCTTAATATACTAAATTCATCTCTTCTTCTAACAGTAATTTCATTGGTCAAATCCCCTGAGGCTGTTTTATGTAATACCTGAATCATTCGATGAATTGTATTACTAAAACCGGAGGCTATAAATGTTCCAAGAGCAACTGCAATAATACAAGCGACAAATACAATCATCAATGTAATATTTTTCACATCTTCCGCTTGTTTTACAATGATGCTCTGCGGAATAATCGCACATAGCAGGCTATCACTTGTTTTAATTTTTGAATATACAAATAAATAATCCTTACCGTCATATTTCATATATTCGTATCCATTAGCTTCTTCACTTTTTACTGCTCTCGAATAATAATCCTGTTGGTTAAATGCAAATTCCTCTGTTACCTCTCCACTTAGGATCTCTCTTCCGTCTTTCGTGATGAATGCGATAACACTCCCATCGGGTAAACCACTTCCAGCCAGTATCTCCTTAACATAATCATAAGACACATCAAGTACAACACAGCCAATAGCTTGATTTGCGTTATTATACAGAGTTCTCATATAGCTAATGGCATACTTATCCTTTGACCATTTCGTGAGTTGATCCATTTTGGGATGTACTCCCAACCAGGTATCTTTTATCCCACTTTCCGCTAATAACGCTCCCTCTTCGTTTTTAATAAAATCCTTATAAACCAGCTTATCACTTAAGGTTTTGTTACCTGATATTGATGATCCATAATCAGCAACCAAAAAAATGTTAGCAATGTATCTCTCAGAGAATATATTGGAAGATACTAATTCACCGATTTCTATATATCGACTCATTTCTTCCATCTTATCATACTGATAACTACCTGAATAATAGTTCAATAATATTTTATTAGAATTTAACATGTCCGCTTTGGACGAAACAATTCCAAGTCCAAAGTCCAGATATTTAGCCATATTAGACATATTGGACATGGAAGAACTCTCGTAGTTACCGATCAGGCCTTCTGCAGATTTCGAATATGATAAAGCCCCTAAAATTATGATAAATATTACCGGAACTAAAAATGCCATAATAAGCTTTGCACGTACATAAGTAAATACTTTCAAAAAGCTCTTAACATCTTTCGCTTGGGACTTAATTTTAAAGTTTTCTTTCAAATTATCCTTCATCATGTCCTTTACTTTATTTGACTTATGTGATATGTATTTTTTATGTTGCTTATCCATGTACATTCCCTCCGTATAATATATTATAGCTAATAAATCATACTTCTTTTTCTCATTTTCGTATGTATTTTGCATAAAATTGATTTGAATTATATATTTCTATGTAATAACTTACTAAATTTCTACTTGATAAACAATGGACAAATCTACATATAATAGTGGATTTTTGTAAAATTATACTATAGTTTTAAATTTATGGTATATATAGTTCTAAGTTAAGGGACATAATTTCTTTTTTTATCCAATCTCCTTGATCTAATAAGCAATGGTTTATAGTTGTCCTGCGTAAATTGTTATTATCGAAAGAAACAGCCTGAATTTCTTAGTTTAAGAAATCCAGGCTGCTTCTTTTTATATTAAGTTTAATTTCAAATATGATTTGGGAGTCAAAAGTCTGATTAGGCTATAGAGATGAATATGTGTATGAATAATTATTCTTTCCGCCTTAGGATATCAAAGACATTAAGTTTTACACCTATATCAATATAGATTAATTGTTGAGGATGAGGGCAGCTTTCCATAGGATTACCATCTGCATCCGTAATAGTAACTACGTTCGCTTCGATCGTATCACCGTCTGGCTTAATAATCTCAACAAGTTCACCAACACTAAATTTATTCTTCTGTTCCAATTGATATAAACCATCCTTTTCCCCAGTAATGGTTCCAAGATAGGTATAGGCCTTTTCATAGGTATTATGATCATAAATCTGATCCTCATGCTTAGGCTTGTCAAAGAAAAATCCGGTGGTGAACTGACGATTCACACCCTTTCGAACCTCTTCCATATATTTTGGCTTATTAGCCTCATACAAAGCCGGATCTTCAAAGAAATCATCGATGGCTTTACGATAAGTTCGCGCTACGGTAGCTACATACAAGGCAGTTTTCATTCTTCCTTCCACCTTGAAGCTGTCAATTCCGGCCTTAACCAGCTCAGGAATATATTCTATCATACACAGATCCTTGGAATTAAAGATATAGGTTCCCCGTTCATTCTCTTCAATCGGCAGATATTCACCAGGCCTGGTCTCTTCTACGATATGGTATCTCCATCTGCAGGAATGCGTACATGCACCCAGGTTAGCATCTCTTCCGGTAAAATAATTACTGAGAAGGCATCTTCCTGAATAAGCGATGCACATGGCACCATGAATAAAGGTCTCGATTTCCATCTCGGCAGGAATGTGTGCTCTTAATTCGGATAATTCCTGTAAGGATAATTCCCTTGCAGATACGACCCTGGAAGCACCAAGCTTATTCCAGAAACGGTAGGTTTCATAATTTGTATTATTTGCCTGGGTACTGATATGCCTCTCTATCTCTGGTATAACCTCCAGAGCAATACTGAACACTCCCAGGTCCGATATGATGAGAGCATCCGGCCTGTCCTCTCCAAAAGCCTTAAGCTCCTGAAAATATTTTCTTATTCCGCCTAAATCCTGATTGTGAGCTGTAATGTTGGCTGTTACATATACCTTCTTACCATGGGAATGGGCGAAGGCAATGCCTTCCTTCATATCTTCCATGGAGAAATTCTTAGCTTTCGCACGCAGGCCATACATATCACCGCCGATATAAATAGCATCCGCGCCATACATGACCGCAGTCTTCAATGTCTCTAAATTACCTGCCGGAATCAGTAGTTCCGGCTTTTTGATATCTTCTAACATAATTTATATAAATTAGGTTTTCTTTTAGCGATAGCTAACAAGGTTAGCGCTACATTAATAAAAGCCTAAAATTTCTCCCTTCTATTCAACCTTTAAACTCAGTTCCAACCGTTCTAATAACTGTTCATCATTCGGATAATTTAACATAATAATAAGATCATAATCATTTGTATAACAAGGATAACCTTTTCATGAGATTCTTATCTCCTGTGACTAATCAATGCATTACTAAAATAATACTTCTATTTTCTCCGATAACTCAAGGCAATTCCATCACCCACCGGCAGTATCGTTGTAGCAAGCTCCTCCACATGGGTGATTGTATAAAGATATTCCCTCATCCTGGAATGGATGGTCCGATCCCGGCGCGTGATACTGTATCTGGAATTAGTGACTGTGCCATCCTGTAGCACATTGTCCGTTACCAGCATTCCTTTCTCACCAAGCAGCTTCACTAATTCCGGAAGAAAGCTCATATACTGGGCTTTCGCTGCATCGAGAAAAATAAAATCATAATTTATATTTTCCCTGACCAGCGCTTTCAGTACATCCAAGGCTTCTCCCTTACGCAGAGTAATCTTATCCTTCTGTGAAAATTTAGGATCAGCAAGATTCTTCTCCGCTTCCACTAATCTCATGGGAACCTTCTCAATCGTGGTAATCGTACAATTTCTGTTACTATATTCACTCATAAAGAGGGCGGAAAAGCCAATGGCTGTTCCGACCTCCAAGATACGTTTTGGTTGTTGTAATTGAAGTAAAAACTTAAGAACTCCCTGTGTTTCTTTTTTAATGATTGGCACATGATTTTCCAAAGCCTCTTTTTCTAAAGCCAGGAGCTCCGGCGTGAGTTCTGTTTCCAGGGAATTGATATAGGAAGTTATTCTTTCGTCAACTATCATGGTTTACCAAGCCTTTCTGCTTCTTAAATGGTTGTACCCTTTCACTATATCAATCCGCTTTGGTATCTTGTACCGGTATTTGTATTGGAATCCGTATTCGTACCGGTATTCGTGTCTGAAGTACCTGAACCGGTATCTGAACTTGTCCCGGTTCCAGTTCCAGTATCCTTTTCTTTAATTATGGAGGCGGAATAATCCGTTATCACCGCTAATATCTGATCGTAAGTCATATCGGATGAGATTTGATAGGTTCCAGGCATAATCGCATAATTATTAAGCTTTGTCTTAAGGTAGAAGGAATATTTACTCTTGACAGCGCGGTTGACTTCCAGCTTGCTGGCAATATCCATAGTGGATTCGCCCTTTTTGATCTGGAAAATGATTTGTCTACCGGTACCGACAGGATCTACCGTATCCGGCCCATAGAGCTGATAGGTAAATTCATATGCCATTTTACTAAAATTCACTATCGCGATAACCACTATGATATAAAACATTATATTGAGTAGCAGCTTTACGATAAAGCTTGAAATTTGAAGTGTTAATTTTATTGCCGGGGAATTATTCGTCATGTTCTCGCCTCACTTATTTCATACCTATACTTCCATAATAATCGGCAGTATCATCGGGTTTCTCTTTGTCTTCTTCCAGATAAAATCACTGAGAGAATCCTTGATTTCCGTCTTCATCTTGCCCCAATCCGCATTATTACGGCTCAGGCATTTGTCGAGTGCCTTTTCTACAATATCACGGGCTTCTTCCATCAGATTTTCTGATTCTCTTACATATACAAAACCTCGTGATACGATATCAGGTCCAGCCAGTACCTGATTACTGTATTTCTCAAGGGATATAACAACAATAATCAGACCATTCTCAGACAGAAGCTGTCTGTCACGGAGTACAATATTGCCGACATCACCCACTCCAAGGCCATCTACAAGGATACCCTGAGCCGGAACCTCACCGGTGATAGCGGCCTTTTCCTCGGTTAAGGTGAGTACCTTTCCGGAGGATAAAACAAATATATTTTCCTTTGGAATTCCCAGTGTCTGAGCCAGTTCCGCATGACGGATCAGATGTTTGTATTCACCGTGAACTGGAACGGCATATTTAGGTTTCGTTAAGGTGTAAATCAACTTAATCTCTTCCTGACAGGCATGACCAGATACGTGGGTATCCTGATAAATAACCTTCGCACCCTTCATGGAAAGATCGTTGATTACCTTGGATACGGCTTTCTCATTGCCCGGAATCGGTGTTGAACTAAGGATTACAACATCCCCGGGCTTAATTGTTACTTTTTTATGAATGGAGGCCGCCATACGTGGCAGGGCTGCCATGGTTTCACCCTGACTTCCAGTAGTAATAAGAACCAGCTGGTCGTCAGTATAATTTTTCATCATCTCGATATCGATCAGCATATTATCCGGCATCTTAATATATCCAAGCTCAGTAGCAACGGATATGATATTAACCATGCTGCGGCCTTCAATCACTAGCTTTCTGCCGTATTTGGCAGCTGAATTAATGATCTGCTGAACTCTATCCACGTTCGAAGCAAAGGTAGCAACGATAATCCTCTGTTTTGAATAATCGGCGAAAATACTGTCAAAGGTTTTACCTACGGTACTTTCGGACATGGTATATCCGGAACGTTCTACGTTGGTACTGTCGCACAGGAGTGCTAATACACCCTTCTTACCAATCTCTCCAATTCTCTGAAGATCAATGGGTTCACCGTAAACAGGGGTATAATCCACCTTAAAATCACCGGTATGGAATATAATTCCTGCCGGAGTAAATATAGCCAGCATCGCGGAATCCGCTATACTGTGATTTGTCCGGATAAATTCGATACGGAAGCATCCAAGATTAATGGATTGACCATATTTGATAACCTTTCGCTTCGTATTTTTCAATAAATTATGTTCTTTCAGTTTGCTTTCTATAATAGCAGTGGTCAGCTTTGTCGCATAAATTGGCACATTTACTTCCTTCAATACATACGGAAGCGATCCGATATGATCTTCGTGTCCATGCGTAATAATAAAGCCTTTCACTTTATCAATATTGTCTTTCAGATAGGTAACATCAGGAATAACCAGATCGATACCCAGCATCTCATCTTCCGGGAAGGATAAACCACAATCGATAACGATAATCGTATCTTCATATTCAATTGCGGTAATATTCATACCAATTTGTTCCAATCCGCCTAGCGGAATAATTTTAACTCCTTTAAAATCTGCCAGCTTTACTGCTGCTTTTTCATTTTCTTTCAAATAATTGCACCTCCAATGGTTATTATGTACTTGTCTATCCATTAACTAAGTGCACGATATGAAACAATATGGAATACCATATTGTATACAAGAAAATTCAATTTTCTTGTCTGATATAGATTTAATAGATTATTTGCCCACACAATTGCTACAATGTCCGTACAGTTTTACCTCATGGTCAACCACGTCGAAACCCATAGTTTCCTTAATCCGTTCCTCTAACGTCTCTAACAGATCATCCTGAAAAGCGTAAATAATACCGCAATCAAGGCATATTAAATGATGATGATGGTGGCAAGCATCTTCCTTGTCCTTTTTGCTGATCTCATAGCGCACAAACCCATCATCCAAATTCAATTTATCTATCAGGTCTAATTCCGATAACATCTGAATCGTCCGGTAAACAGTAGCGATTCCAATATCCGGGTTCTTCGTTTTGACATAATCATATATTTCTTCTGCTGTCAAATGAATCCCCGGCCTACTGTTTAAAACCTCCAGAATTGCCACTCTCTGAGTGGTCACCTTCAGTCCGTTCTGTTTCAGTAAGCTTTTAAAGCGTTCTTGATTTTCAGGCATTTCCTCACCTATTTTCATCTAATCATATATCCTGCATTTAATATAATTCAATATCATCCAGTAACTCTTTAAAGATACCGGCAACCAGCTCAAGCTCCCGATCATCTTCAACAATATCATATACTGCTTCTTCGTCAGTATCTTTTGAAATATCTTTTAATATAAGAGCTTCAGCATCCTCATCGTCATCATCTGTTGTAGTAACAAGAAGATAATCCACTCCACCAAGTCTCGTTTGTTCCAAGACGCAAAAGGTTACTTTCTCTCCGTCTTCTGCCGTAAAAATTATCTCATCCGGTTTATTTTCCATTCATAGCCTCCGTTAATGAGTAAAGTCCTGAGACATCTGCTTATAGCATAGCTTCACTCATGATCATTTAATAATTTCTTTCCCAAAAAGCTTAACTTATCCAGATAACCCTGCAGTATCAGTACTGCTGCAAGCTTATCAACCACCTTTGCCTTCTCTTCATAATCCAGTTTTGTCTGTGCAAGTACCTGATGTGCCGCAACCGTTGTTAATCTTTCGTCCCAGAGAATCACTTCAAGTCCGGTCCGCTGCCTGAGCTTTTCGGCAAACTCCTCCGACTTAATAGCACGCTCTCCGATGGTATTGTTTAAATGCTTCGGATAACCCACGACAATTTTATTAACCTCATATTCCGAAATTAATGCTTCTATCCTCGCCAGGGTCTGACGAAGCTTATTTTCTTGCTTACGGTGGATAACCTCCACCCCTTGTGCAGTCAACAGCAAAGCATCACTGATTGCTACACCGACAGTTACAGAGCCATAATCCAGGCCCATGATTCTATTCATTGTTCCTCCATATGCCGTTACAGGAAATCTTAACAAATGTCCGAAAAGTCAGCTGTCCCTCAGATATGCCTTTTATTTACCTTTTATTCGGCTGGCTGAGTTCCTTATCAATGTAAAAACGCAACAATTCCTCAATAATCTCATCCCGCTCTACCTTCATGATCAAGCTTCTGGCGCCCATATGGCTTGTTATGTAGGTCGGATCTCCTGACATAACATATCCGACTATCTGGTTAACAGGATTATATCCTTTTTCAGTTAAAGCGGAATATACTGTTTGGATTACCTCACTAACAATAACTTCTGTATCTTTCTTTACATTAAAATATTGTGTATTGTTTAATTTCTGCATTGAATCACTTCCTTTTCTACCAAATGAAATAAGTCCATATATGGTTCATCTATGATTTTGATAATCTATTACTTTATATATTAATATATTTAGCCAAAAAATTCAATTAATTATTTTACAAAGCATAATTTCATCTGTTAATTCTTTACATATAGTGACTTCGCATATTTCATTGGATAGATCCTGATCGCTTTGGACGGCAAGCTTTAAGTATCTTTCGTTGTGTCCGACCTGATAAACCCTGCCTTCCAGCTGTAATTCCTCTTCGAATAGAATTTTCTCTATTCTTCCCAGGAAATGCGCTTTATATTCCTCTGCCATTGTTTCTGAAAGAGTTATCAGCTCATTGCTTCTTTGGTTTTTCATTTCCTCCGGTATCTGATCCTTCATTTCTGCTGCTTTTGTACCGGCTCTTTTGGAATATTTAAAAACGTGAATATGCGAAAAGCCTATTTTTTTCACAAACTCCAATGTTTCTTCAAACTCCCCGATTGTTTCACCAGGGAAGCCTACAATTACATCTGTGGTAAAGGAAGGCAGTTCGAAATATTTACGGATGAGCAATACTCTTTCATAATATTCCTGGGCAGAGTATCTTCGGTTCATGCGTTTCAGTACGCTGTCACTTCCGCTTTGTAAGGACAGATGAAAATGAGGACAGAATTGCTTCACGGAAGCGATTGCTCGAAGAAATTCATCGGTAACAATTCTTGGTTCCAAAGAGCCGAGACGAATTCGTTCTATTCCCTCTATCCGGCCTATTTTCAAGATCAAATCAGCAAGAGGCATATCCGCCCCATTCGATTTATCTGATCCGGAGATGTTATCCCTCGTCTGAGGGCTTTCCTCCGTCTCCTCATCGGGAGTAACCTTTCGGTCCGTTCCGTAGGAAGATATATGAATGCCTGTGAGAACAATCTCCTTATAGCCTTTTTCCACAAGACCGCTTATTTCTGCCAGTATTTCCTCTTCCTTTCGGCTTCGGACACGCCCCCGGACATATGGAATGATACAATAGGAACAGAAGCGGTTGCAACCGTCCTGAATCTTGATAAAGGCCCTGGTTTTCTCCATGGTAGTCTTAACATTCAGCTCTTCATATTCCTGTTCTTCATTGATGTCTACTATCAATTCTTCCTTCGTATTGTTATGAAAACACCGCTCAACCATGGAGACAATGTCTGATTTTTTATTATTTCCGATTACAAGATCAACTGCACTGTCAGCTAACAGAGCTTCTTCTGACGCCTGTACATAGCAGCCGACGGCTGCAATCACAGCCTCAGGATTTCTCTTTTTGGCCTGGTGCAGCATCTGACGGGATTTGCGATCCGCAATATTTGTTACGGTACAGGTATTTACCACATAAACATCCGCAGTATCTTTAAAATCCACGATTTCATAGCCTGCTGTTTCAAACATGGAGCGCATTGCCTCGGTTTCATAGGAATTCACTTTACAACCGAGACTTAAAAATGCTGCTGTTTTTTTCATCTATCTTAATATCCTTTCTTACGGATTTCCCATCTACAAAATATGGTTATTCCTCTCCTACCTATACAACTTTTCCCCTTTTTTTTATGAACTTTGTATATTGACTTTTATTTTGCTAAATTATAGTATATACATATACTTGAATAAAGGAGGAATTAATAATGAAAACAGTAAAGATATCATTAAATTCAATTGATAAGGTAAAAGCTTTCGTAAATGACGTGACAAAGTTTGATTCCGATTTTGACTTGGTTTCTGGTAGATACGTTATAGATGCAAAATCTATCATGGGTATTTTTAGTCTTGACTTATCTAAAGTAATTGACTTAAACATCCATAGTGAGGAGAACATGGACAGCATCCTTGCAATATTAAAGCCTTACATTGTTGAATAATCAGTTTCATTAAGAGGTTGTCATTCATGGCAACCTCTTTTTTTATGGCCATTTAACCTACAGTAATCACTTCTACCGTATTTAATGCGGTTTCTATCATTTCTTCTATTTTTTCTTCCAGCTTCTTCTCTGATCTATTAATTACCTTAATACTGGGTTTCGTCACCGGATGCTTTGCAACGAAGATCGTACAGCAGTCCTCAAAGGGTTGGATTGAGGTTTCAAAGGTATCGATGTCCTTCGCGATTTCCACGATATCTTTTTTGTCAAAAGCAATCAGCGGACGATAAACCGGCATGGTACATACTTCATTCGTTGCTGCCAGGCTCTGCATGGTCTGACTTGCCACCTGTCCGATGCTTTCTCCGGTCACAAGGCCAAGACACCCTTCCTGCTCTGCTAATTTCTCAGCAATTCTCATCATATATCTTCTCATGATGATGGTAAGCTCCTCATGAGGACACTGGTCATATATATATAACTGAATATCGGTGAAGTTTACTACAAAAAGTTTCATTGTACCGGTATATTTTGAAATTTTCTCTGCGAGATCCACAACCTTCTGCTTTGCTCTGTCACTAGTGTACGGTGGTGCATGGAAATAGGTTGCCGTCATGGATACCCCACGCTTGGAAATCATATATCCGGCAACCGGGCTGTCAATACCACCGGATAACAATAGCATGGCCTTTCCGTTACAGCCAACAGGCATTCCACCAAGGCCGGGAATAATGATGGAATAGACATAGCATTTGGTACGTATTTCTACCGTTACACGAACGGAAGGCTCATGAACATCTACCTTCATCTCAGGGAAACGTTTCAGAAGATAAGCTCCCATCTCGATACAGATCTCCGGGGAAGTCAGGTAGTAATTCTTATCGGCACGCTTTGCTTCCACCTTGAAGGTAAAGCTGCGGTCCGGATACATAGCTTCTACATAATCCCCGACTCCTTTGGTTAATGCCTCCCATTCGGAGCTCTCAATCACTGCAACCGGACAGATTGAAGATATACCAAATACCTTCTGCAGTGCCGATATCGTCTCATCATAATCATAGGATTCCGGGCACTCTACGAAAATACGTCCCTGTTCCTTACTTACCTCGTAGTCACCCAGACGATTTAACGCTTCCTTAATACGGTCGCGTAATGCGTTCTCAAAAATATATCGGTTATTACCCTTGAGTCCTATTTCAGCATACTTAATCAAAAATGCTTTAAACATCTTAACCTCCATCATGATACTCAAGGTCCTTATCGTTCCCGAGCATATACTTTACTTTTTATCTTATCGTTATAGTAATTATTTTCTGGTATATCTGCGAAGCATCGGCAAAAGCGGTTTTATCTGCTCCAGGGTATAATCAATCTCCTCCATGGTTGTCATCTCCGACATGGAAAAGCGGATGGTGGAATCCATCAATTCCTTGGGTAAACCGATCGCTGTTAGGGTAACACTCGGCGTCGGATGATGAGAGCTGCAGGCTGAACCGGAGGATACATAGATGC
>DATMUM010000146.1:0-53811 GCA_035564175.1 Mobilitalea sp. | reverse complement strand
GGGTATCGTTAAGTTTAAACGAAGAAAATATAGCGCTGAAAAGAATCTGGAGGAAGAAAGACTTAATTTATCCCGTATTACGGATATTATTAAAGAAATAGAAAAGCAGCTATCACCCTTGGAAAAGCAGTCCGCTGTTGCTAAGGTCTATTTGAAGTTGAAAGAAGAACTGAAAAGCCTTGAGGTTAATCAATTCTTAAAGGAATACGAGAAGATCAGGACGGCCAAAGATCAGGTTGAAGAAAAACTGACGATTGCTACTTCCGATTTTGAGAAGGCAAAAGAGGAATACGAAAATACCAAGGAAGAATATATCCGACTGGAACAGCAGCTTGAGGAATGCGATAAAGAGATTGAAGAAGATAAGAACAACTATAACGAGTTGAAACTTAACAAGGAAAAATCGGAAGGTGAGATTAAGCTTCTTCGGGAGCAGATCAGTTCTGTACGCCAGAATGACGAATATATCCAAAACCGTATACATACCAATAACCATGATATTCAGGTTAAAAAGGAAGAAGAGAATGGTTATCTGGCAGAGAAATCAAATATAGACGAGAAGATTGCAGGAATGGACGATCTTCTTACCGCTGCCCTTAATGAGCTTAACAGGATTAAAGATAATATTATCCGTTATTCTAAAGAGATTGAAGAATGCAATAACAATATCTTTGAACACCTGAATATTAATTCCGGTATTAAAAGTAACATGCAGCGTTACGAGACAATGCTGGAACAGAACAATATCCGTAAAGCTGATTTGAACCAGAGAATTTTACGGAATAAAAGTGAAGAAAGTCTCTATGATGAGACGATTAAGACCTGCCAGGAGAATTTAAAGAACGTTTCCGAACTGTTAATCGATAAAACCAGGGAAAGCAATGAGCTTGAACAGCAGATATCTGACACACAATCAATCATTGACAGTGTCAGTGCGGAATATAATGAAGTACAGGCTCGTCATCTGGGGGAAAAATCCCGCCTTGATTCCTTAATGAACTTGACGGAGCGATATGAAGGCTATGGTGTAAGTATCAAGAAAATCATGGAGCTCAAGCCCCAGAAGCCTGGAATAATCGGTGTTGTTGCGGATATCATCAAGGTTGAAAAGGCATATGAAACTGCGATTGAGACAGCACTTGGCGGTACCATTCAGAATATCGTCACTGATGATGAAGCAACCGCGAAGAGCCTGATTGCTTATCTGAAGCAGAACAAATTCGGCAGGGCAACCTTTTTACCATTAACCAATATGTCTGTCGGCTCCGGAATACAGAATGATAAGGTATTAAAAGAGCCTGGAGTACTTGGTATTGCGAGCAATCTGGTTGAGACAGATAAGAAATTTGATACATTAATTGATTATTTACTAGGTAGAATTATCGTAGTTGATGATATTGATCATGCTACTGCAATCGCAAGGAAATATAATTATACCTTGAGAATTGTAACTCTGGAAGGAGAACTCCTCGCTCCCGGTGGTTCCATTTCCGGTGGTGCATATAAAAATGCAAGTAATCTGTTAGGTAGACGGCGTGAAATTGAGGAGATGGAGGAGCAGGTTGCTTCCTTATTCAATCAGTCGAATGAACTGTTACGTAAGAAAGAAGAAGCCAGAGAAACCAAGGCAAGACTTCGTGGTAGCCTGGAAGAGGTGAAGGCTCTGATGCAGGAGAAGTTCCTGGAGCAGAATACAGCTAAGATGAACCTTGACCGTGAGCTGACCAAAAAGTCCGAGGCTGAGGCCGTTTATCAGGAGTATGTGAAGGAACTGCAGGAAATTGAACTGCAGGCCAGAGACTTAAAAGATAACTTAAGTAAGCTAAACGAATCTCTTGCCCAGAATGCACAGCAGAATAAAGAAAAGGAAACGAAGATAGAACAGCTGACAAAGCTCTTGGAGGAAGAACGGAGCAAGGAACAGGCTGCTAATGAAAAGTCTTCCCAGTTAAAGCTTGAATTATCTTCCTTTGAGCAGAATAATCAGTTCTTAATGGAAAATGTAAAACGTGTGAAAAGAGAAATTGAACGGCTTTATGAGGAAGAGGCAGCACTAAAGGCTGATATTCTTAAGGCAAACCAGGCAGTTGAAGAAAAAGAAAAAACAATCGGGTTGACGGAAGCGCAGATTGCCAGATATAATGAAGCCATTCTGGAGCTGGAAACAAAGATTAAGAAAAGAACCTCAGAAAAAGAGCGCATTAACAGTATTCATAAGAATTTCTTTGCAAAACGCGAGGAGCTTTCCAATCTGATGAATGAACTGGATAAGGAATGCTATCGTTTAAACGGCCAGAAGGAAAAGCTGATCGAACAATCCGACCTGCAGATGAGTTATATGTGGGAGGAATACGAGCTTACCTACACCAGTGCTTTAGAATTTCCTATCGATAACGAAATCAGCCTGACCCAGGCTAAGAAATCAATCTCGGAAATTAAGGTTAAGATCAAGGAGCTTGGTGATGTTAACGTCAATGCGATTGAGGATTATAAAAATCTATCGGAACGTTATGAATTCCTCCATGGTCAGAGAGAAGATCTGATCAAGGCTGAGGAAGCGCTCCAGCAGATCATCAATGAGCTGGACAGCGAGATGCGAAAACAGTTTGAAGAGAAGTTTAAAGCAATCAATGAACAGTTTGATATCGTATTTCAAGAGCTATTCGGCGGCGGTAAAGCAGATCTCGAGCTGACAGAGAATGAAGATATTCTGGAAGCCGGAATTCGTATCAATGCCCAGCCTCCGGGTAAGAAGCTTCAGAACATGATGCAGCTTTCCGGTGGTGAAAAAGCCTTAACAGCGATCTCCTTATTATTTGCAATCCAGAATCTGAAGCCTTCGCCCTTCTGTCTATTGGATGAGATTGAAGCTGCGCTGGATGATTCAAACGTAAAGCGATTTGCAAAATATCTTCATAAGCTGACGAAGGATACCCAATTTATCGTTATCACCCACCGTAGAGGTACAATGGCTGCTGCTGATATTCTATACGGAATCACGATGCAGGAAAAGGGTGTGTCAACTCTGGTATCCGTAAGTCTGATTGAAAATGAGCTCGAGAAATAGTATGGTAAATACATGTTAAGCATTACAAAAAAGGAAATAATTAATAGATGTAAATTTGTATTATAAAGTATTATCTTATTAATATAATGATATTTGAAAAGTAACTTTTGCTCTAGGAACCACTATGAAGTAATGCCTGAACATAAATATCTTATGATATTATTCTTACAGGCAATATTGATATTATCAAACAAAATAAAGGGTTTCCAACGCAGGGTTCTAAATAATGAATATCTATATTAGTAATAGCAATATGGAGGTTATATGGGAGAAAAAACAGGTTTTTTCGGAAAATTAGTGCAAGGATTATCAAAAACCAGAAACAGTATTGCTCATGGAATCGATGCCATCTTCAGCGGTTTCTCCAGCATCGATGATGATTTTTATGAGGAGCTGGAAGAGGTTCTGATTATGGCTGACTTGGGAATTAATACAACCACATCCATCATCGAGAACCTGAGAAAGAAAGTGAAGGAAAATAAGATCAAGGATCCGGGCGAGTGCAGACAGCTTCTGATTAGCAGCATGAAGGAGCAGATGCAGCTGAAAGAAACGGCTTATGATTTTGAAAATCAGAAATCTGTCGTACTTTTAATCGGTGTTAACGGAGTCGGTAAAACAACCTCTGTTGGTAAGCTTGCCGGTCAGATGAAGGATAAAGGGAAAAAGGTTATGGTTGCGGCTGCGGATACCTTCCGCGCCGCAGCGATTGAACAGCTGACCGAATGGGCACACAGAGCCAACGTAGATATCATTGCCCAGAAGGAAGGCTCCGATCCTGCCGCTGTTATATATGACGCTGTTACCGCAGCAAAGGCACGAAATATCGATATTCTGCTTTGCGATACGGCTGGGCGCCTTCATAATAAGAAGAACCTTATGGAAGAGCTTAGAAAGATTGATCGCGTAATAGAACGTGAATACCCCGAAGCCTACAGAGAGACGCTGGTTGTTCTCGACGGAACCACCGGCCAGAATGCTCTGGCGCAGGCAAAGGAATTTAATGAGGTAGCAGATATTACGGGTATTGTTCTGACGAAGCTTGATGGAACCGCAAAGGGCGGAATTGCTATTGCAATCCAGTCCGAGCTTGGTATTCCGGTGAAGTATATCGGCATCGGCGAGAAGATCGACGATCTTCAGAAATTCAATGCAGATGATTTTGTGAATGCATTATTCCAGAAAAATGAATAAGTTACAGTTGTTAAGCATTTCACAGATTTTTCACTGTGAAATGCTTTCACATAATTAAACAAGTGCCAAAATGTCCAGGCACAAAGATGGAGGTAATACCATGATGACATTAGATAAGTTTGAGGAAGCTACGGAAGCTGTCAAAAAAGTAATACTGCGTACAGAGCTGGTGTACAGTGATTATTTCTCTGATCAGACAGGCAACAAGGTATACTTAAAGCCGGAAAACATGCAATTTACCGGTGCTTATAAGGTACGTGGTGCTTATTACAAAATCAGTACATTATCCGAAGAAGAAAGAGAGCGCGGACTTATCACAGCATCTGCCGGTAACCACGCTCAGGGAGTTGCCTATGCAGCGAAGCTCTACCATGCGAAGGCGATTATTGTGATGCCTTCTACGACGCCACTGATTAAGGTTAACAGAACGAAGAGCTATGGTGCAGAGGTAATTCTATATGGAAATGTATATGATGAGGCATGCCAGTATGCACTCAAGCTTGCTGAGGAAAATGGTTATACCTTCATTCACCCCTTTAATGATGAGGTTGTTGCTACCGGACAGGGTACGATTGCCATGGAGATTTTCAAAGATCTTCCTACCGTTGACATCATCCTTGCTCCTGTCGGCGGCGGCGGTCTGCTTGCCGGTGTATCAACTTTAGCTAAAATGCTTAATCCTAATGTCAAAATAATCGGTGTTGAGCCTGCCGGAGCTGCCTGCATGAAGGAATCCTTAAAAGCAGGACATGTCGTAACACTTCCCCATGTGGACACAATTGCTGACGGTACAGCGGTGAAGACTCCGGGAGACGTTATTTTCCCTTATATTCAGAAATATGTCGATGACATCATTACGGTAGAAGATCAGGAATTAATCGTTAATTTTCTGGATATTATCGAAAATCATAAAATGGTAGTTGAAAATTCTGGTTTACTTACAGTAGCAGCCTTGAAGCATTTAAAATGCAAGGACAAGAAGATTGTATCCATCTTAAGCGGCGGCAATATGGATATCATCACGGTATCCTCCATCGTACAGCATGGCTTGATCCAAAGAGGCAGAGTATTTACCGTATCCGTTCTTCTTCCGGACAGACCGGGCGAGCTTGTGAACGTAGCCAGTATTATTGCAAAGGCACGCGGTAATGTAATCCGTCTGGATCATAACCAATTTGTCAGCATCAACCGTAACAGTGCAGTTGAGCTTACGATCACCATGGAGACCTTCGGCCACGAGCATAAGCAGGAGATTGTCCAGGCCCTGATTGACGGCGGTTATAATCCGAAGATCTGTATGCCGAGTAAATTGTATTAAATAGTTACTTTATGATACTGTATCATGGTTATTTTGATTTTTGAGTTTTCCGATAATGAATTTCTGGTTTATAACACATCACATTTAAAATCATTAGGATAAGCGGATTAATGTGATGCGGTATTCGTGCTTTTACATAGAAAGCGCTTAAAATTTCGTGAATTTTAACGGGAGCCCAGTCTATTTACAGAATATAAAGATATTGTTATAATACAAGTATCTTTATATTCTGTATTATCATAATAAATGGATGAATACTATCATCCATGGATACGATTCTTAAGTGCATAAGCTGCACTTCATAACAATTCCTTCTTATTCCGAACATTAATTTTCTTCCGTATTAATAAGCAATAAAATGAGCATCTGTAAGGAAGGTATCCGGTAAATGAGATATTTTTTTATTTTCCGATTAAAATGAAAAATATTTTTAATACGAAGGCACCGGATGTCCGGAGAATAAGATAGAATGAAATTGTTGGCTGGAAGTAAGGTTTCGGTATTGACATTACTTCTAAAATAAGTTAATATAATCACAAGAACATTAGTTCGTATTTTGGAGGCGGTGCCTTCATAAAAAGGGAGATCAGATATGGCAAAGGATGATAAAATCAGAGCATTGGAATCTGCTTTGGCGCAGATTGAAAAACAATACGGTAAAGGCTCAATCATGAAGCTTGGCGATACGAATGCGAATATGAACATTGAGACCGTTCCCACAGGCTCCATCAGTCTGGATATTGCACTTGGACTTGGCGGTGTACCCAAGGGGAGAATTTTGGAAATCTATGGACCTGAGTCCAGCGGTAAAACAACCGTTGCCTTACATATGGTTGCTGAGGTACAGAAGAGAGGCGGAATAGCAGGTTTTATTGATGCTGAACACGCTTTAGATCCCGTTTATGCCAAGAATATCGGTGTAGATATTGATAATTTATATATTTCACAGCCGGATAACGGCGAGCAGGCATTAGAGATTACAGAGACTATGGTACGTTCCGGTGCTGTTGATATCGTAATCATCGACTCGGTTGCAGCCTTGGTTCCAAAGGCTGAAATTGACGGCGAGATGGGTGATTCCCATGTTGGTCTGCAGGCGAGACTGATGTCCCAGGCACTTCGTAAATTAACTGCCGTCATCAGCAAATCCAATTGTATTGTAGTATTTATTAATCAGCTTCGTGAGAAGGTTGGTGTTATGTTTGGTAACCCCGAGACGACAACCGGTGGCCGCGCTCTCAAGTTCTATGCTTCCATCCGTCTGGATGTAAGAAGGATAGAATCCTTAAAGCAGGGCGGAGACGTTGTTGGTAACAGAACCCGAATTAAGGTTGTAAAGAATAAGATTGCTCCTCCGTTTAAGGAAGCAGAATTTGACATTATGTTTGGTAAGGGTATCTCCAAGGAAGGTGATGTTCTCGACTTGGCTGCAGATAACGGAATTGTAGTGAAGAGCGGCGCTTGGTTTGCATATAATGATTCCAAGATCGGACAGGGTCGTGAGAATGCAAAGCAGTACCTGATTGATAATCCGGAAATATTTGCTGAGATTGAGACAAAGGTCAGAAGCAAGTTTACCTTGAATCCAGTTAAGAATTACAGTGAAGTATTAGAATAGTGAAGTATTTGAATAGTGAAGTATTTGAATAGTGAAGTATTTGAATAGTAAAGTATTAGAATAGTGAAGTATTTGAATAGTGAAGTATTTGTATAGTGAAGTATTTGTATAGTGAAGTATTTGAATAGTGAAGTATTTGTATAGTGAAGTATTTGTATAGTGATTTTATTAGAATAATGATCTATTAGAATAATGATCTGTTAGAATAATGATCTATTAGAATAATGATCTATTAGAATAATGATCTATTAGAATAATGATCTGTTAGAATAATGATTTGTTAAATTATTCTACTGTTATTAAAAAGTGATATCTGTATCACGTAGTTCATATGATTTTGGCTGTCCACGATAGGGTAGTTGACATAGGTTTATAAGGATGCCTATTCATTTACTATTGAATTGGACAGCCTTTTCTATATGGGCCTTTCATATAAAATTACTGATTAATAAGAATACAGAAAAGGAGCTTTAATATGATTGTTACACGATTGGAAGAGCTTGAGCAATCGAAAGTGAAAGTATATATTGATTATGAATATGCATTTCTTCTTTATCAAAAGGATATAACCCAATTTAAGCTTAGGGAAGGAGACTTGATTACGCAGGCGGTATACGAGGATATCGTCAGTAATACGGTCTATTACAGAGCAAGGCAGAAAGCTTTATCCATATTAAAATCGATAGACCGGACAGAACAGGAGCTTCGCAAAAAGCTTTCAGACGCAGGATATACGAATGACATCATTGATAAAACCATATCCTATATCTCCGGATACGGGTATCTCAATGATGAACGCCTAGCCTCCGCTTACGTAAGGGCAAGGAAAAATACGAAAAGCAAGCTTGTGATCAAGAATGAATTACTGCAAAAGGGCGTGAAGAAAGAAATTATTGATTTTGTATTTGATGAGGCATATGATAACGAGGAACAGGAAGATTCTGAGTTAATTGCCATTAAAAAAGCAATTGCAAAGAAAGTAAAAGATCCCGGGAATCTGGATTATGATGAAAAACAGAAGCTGATCGCATCCTTGTACAGAAAAGGGTTTGATATTAGTAAAATAAAACAAATTTTAGATAATTTTTATAAATAAAATCCCCACATTGTTCCATTTTTAACGAATTTGTCCTTGCCTTTTTTGAGTAAATATAATAAAATTATAATCGGCATAGAATTGATTAATAATTAACAATAGAAAAATGGAGGGCTGAAAATGAGCAGTACAGCACAACTGTCAGCAAGAGAAAGAATTACTTCTTTGCTTGACGACAATAGTTTTGTTGAAGTCGGCGCTTTCGTTACAAAAAGAAGTACAGACTTTAATTTGCAGCAGAAAGAAACCCCTGCTGACGGCGTTATAACCGGTTATGGAGTAATTGAAGGTAATCTTGTTTATGTATATAGCCAAGATGCAGCTTCCATGGGTGGCTCCGTAGGTGAAATGCACGCTAAGAAAATAGCACATATCTATGATTTGGCACTTAAAGTAGGTGCTCCCGTAATAGGGTTATTAGACTCATCAGGTCTCAGATTGCAGGAGGCAACCGATGCCTTAAACGGATTTGGCGAGATATATCTGAAGCAGACCTTAGCTTCCGGTGTTATCCCTCAGATTACCGCTATCTTCGGAAACTGCGGCGGTGGCCTGGCTGTATTGGCTTCTTTAAGCGATTTTTCTTTTATGGAAGGGAAAAATGCAAAGCTATTTGTAAATTCTCCCAATGCTTTACTCGGCAACAGCAAAGAAAAATGCGATACAGCAAAGGCTGTTTTCCAGGCTAAATCTGGAGCAGTCGATTATGTCGGTGAGACAGAAGCTGATGTAATCAGCCAGATTCGCAATTTAATAACAGTTTTACCTTCGAATAATGAAGATGATGCTTCTTTTGATGAATGTACCGATGATCTGAATCGATTACTTCCTGCATTATCATCGGATTCCAAGAGAGCTTTAGCTGATATTTCTGATAATAATTATTTCTTTGAAATCAAAGCAGATTATGCAAAAGAGATGGTTACCGGTTTTATCCGCCTCAATGGTGTGACCGTTGGCGCAGTTGCGAACCGTACGGAAGTAATTGATAATTCCGGCAAGGTAACCGATCATTTTGATGGTTCCTTAACGACTGCAGGCTGCTATAAGGCAGAAAGCTTTGTTAATATCTGTGATGCTTTCAATATTCCTGTATTAACACTGACTAATGTAAGCGGTTACAAAGCAACCGTAGAAGAGGAGAAAAACATAGCTGTAGCTTCTGCTAGATTAACCCATGCCTTTGCTAATGCCACTGTGCCGAAGGTTAATGTTATCGTAGGTAAAGCTTATGGAACAGCCTATGTAACCATGAACTCCAAGCACATTGGTGCAGACCTTGTATTTGCAGTTCCAAGTGCACAGATTGGTATGATGGATGCTGATTTAGCAGCTCAGATTATGTATGACGGCGAGGATTTGAGTGTTCAGAAGGAGAAATCCGCTGAATATGCTGCACTTCAATCCAGTGCAGAAGCTGCTGCTAAGCGCGGATACGTAGACAGCATCATCGAACCAGAAACGATTCGTAAACATGCTATCTATACCTTCGAAATGCTGTTCACAAAAAGAGAGACCCGGCCTGCTAAAAAGCATGGCACCAAATAGAGTGAAAGATAACCCAACTTTTACAAAGAATTTTGAATGAAATCGCTTTCTAATAATGTCGCCTAAAGGTGGCGGAATGGAGGTTATGATGGGTACATTACAGTTCAGCCAATCAGTGCTTCTCTCAGGTAGTCTGAGTGATTATATCAACATCAACACATTGTTTTGCGCAGTGGTTGTTTTAGCAATATTATTCTTAATTATGTGCATCACCTATTTTATTAATATCAAACCAAACCTGAATGACAATACCTCAGGTAAGGGTTCATATAATAACAGTTCCGTAGATAAAGCGATTACACAGATTGTGAATAATGAAGAAGAGGAACTTGTGAGTGATTGTGAGCTGGTAGCGGTAATAACAGCAGCAATATATGCTTCTATGGGTGATGCTGTACCAGCTGACGGATTCGTTGTTCGTTCCATCCGCAGAGCAAACAGCAGTAAATGGAAGAACGCATAACTTATTTGATAAAACAAGTAAATTGAACATTTTACTTGCATAAAGTATGGCACCCCGCGGTGTTAATGACAAGGAGGATTTAATTATGAAATATTATACAATTACAGTAAACGGAAATGTATATAATGTATCTGTTGAAGAAGGAATTACAGCGGCTCCCGCAGCAGCTCCTGTTACTGCTCCTGCATCCGCTCCGAAGGCAGCTGCTCCCGCTACAGCAGCACCTGCACCTGAGAAACCTGCAGCACCTGCTGCTACTGGAAGTGCTGGAAGCTTCAAGGTTAGCTCACCGATGCCCGGTAAGATTATATCTACCAAAGCTACTGTAGGACAGGCGATTAAGAAGGGCGAAGTAATCTTAATTCTGGAAGCTATGAAGATGGAAAATGAAATTGTTGCACCTCAGGATGGTACTGTAGCAAGCATTAATGTAACTGCTGGACAGTCCGTTGAAGCAGGAACTTTACTTGCAACATTAAACTAATAACTTTTCGCTTGCGGCGTTTGGCATATGTATGATCAGAAAGATTATTATGCTGTCGCTGAACAGACCTGGAACAATTATAAAATCCAGGACTGATGAATGGTTATCTGAATTTATATTTCACAGGAGGTAGAGTAATGGCAGAACAAGTAAAAAGACCGGTTAAAATAACCGAAACGATATTACGTGATGCCCACCAATCCCTGATTGCAACAAGAATGTCGACGGAAGAGATGCTTCCGATTCTTGAAACAATGGATAAAGTAGGTTATCATGCAGTGGAATGCTGGGGTGGCGCAACCTTTGATGCTTCCTTACGTTTCCTGAAGGAAGATCCCTGGGATAGACTCAGAAAGCTTAGAAAAGGCTTTAAGAATACAAAGCTGCAGATGCTGTTCCGCGGACAGAACATCCTCGGATACCGTCATTATGCTGATGATGTAGTGGCATATTTTGTTCAGAAATCCATCGCAAACGGTATTGATATCATCCGTATCTTTGATGCTTTAAACGATATGCGTAACCTGGAATGTGCGGTAAATGCAACCAACAAAGAAAAAGGTCATGCTCAGGTTGCAATATCCTATACTTTAGGCGATGCATATACTCATGAATATTATGTAGCTATGGCCAAGAGAATTGAAGAGCTTGGTGCATCCTCCATCTGTATTAAGGATATGGCAGGCTTATTAGTTCCATACGAAGCTACGGAGTTAGTAACTGCATTAAAATCAGCGGTAAGCATCCCGATTGATCTTCATACCCACTATACCAGCGGTGTCGGCGGCATGACCTACTTAAAAGCAGTGGAAGCAGGCTGCGATATCATCGATACAGCAATCTCTGCATTTGCAATGGGTACGAGCCAGCCAGCTACCGAAGTCATGGTAGAGACCTTCAAGGGAACTCCTTATGACATCGGCTATGATCAGAACATCTTAGCTGAGATAGCAGATTATTTCCGTCCTCTTCGTGATAAGGCTCTCGATACCGGCTTATTAAATCCGAAGGTTATGGGCGTAGATATTAAGACTCTTTTATACCAGGTTCCGGGCGGTATGTTATCCAACCTTGTATCCCAGTTAAAAGAAGCTAATCAGGAAGATAAATATTATGAAGTATTAAAAGAAGTTCCGAGAGTTCGAAAGGACTTCGGTGAACCACCGTTAGTTACACCTTCCAGTCAGATTGTCGGAACACAAGCGGTACTTAATGTACTCGCTGGTGAGCGTTATAAGATGGTTACCAAGGAAACCAAAGCAATGTTAGCCGGCGAATATGGCCAGACTGCCAAGCCCTTTGATCCTGAGGTTCAGAAGAAGGTTATCGGCGACAAGAAACCGATTACCTGCCGTCCTGCAGATCTGATTGAACCTGAGCTTCATAAAATTGAAGCAGAAATTACCCAGTGGAAGCAGCAGGAAGAGGATGTATTAACCTACGCGTTATTCCCTCAGGTTGCTATTGATTTCTTCAAATACCGTCAGGCACAGCAGACTAAAGTAGATGTTACAGCTGCAGATAAAGCTAACAAGGCATATCCGGTGTAAGTTATTTTACATTGTAAGTGAATTTCCTGTGTAAGATAATTTTTAATGTAAATTAATTTCCAGCGTATATTAATTTCTGGTGTATTTTTATTTATAATATTTTGTTGGGATATTTTCAAATACTATCTACTAATTTAATTTCTATCTATTATAATTTGCTTGACAAAGCTTTCATAATTAGTTATACTACCACCTGTAAAGAAAAAACCTTTACAGGTGGTGATTTTTTATGAAGCAATCAGAAAACCAGCTTGATAAGCTGGAGGAAATAGTGTTACAGTCAATTTTATATGACTTTTACGGTGAATTATTAAGCGATCATAAAAAACAGATTTTTGAAGATTATGTATTAAATGACTTATCCCTCAGTGAAATTGCCACAGAACAAGGTATCAGCAGACAGGGTGTCTATGATATCGTAAAGCGTTGTACTACGGAGCTTAAGGATTATGAAGCCAAATTATCCTTAATGCACAAATTCCAGACAATCAAAGAGAAAATAGGTTCAATCAAAGAAATCGTAACTAATACAACTACAACAGGAGATATTACACAGCTTAGTGCAATATCAGCCTTGACAGACGAAATATTAAAGGAATTGTAGAAGCGATTTGTAATAATATATTAGGAAAGCTACGAATAATCCGCTTGAACAATCCACTCACTTGTCTTTTTCAGGTTTATTTGCCGCTTTGTGCGGGGAATGGAGACTTATATGGCATTTGAAAGTTTATCTGATAAATTACAAAATATATTTAAAAGCTTAAAGGGAAAAGGAAGACTTTCCGAAGCAGACGTTAAAACTGCCTTGAAAGAAGTAAAGATGGCATTATTAGAGGCAGACGTTAACTTCAAGGTCGTTAAAAACTTTGTTAATACCGTACAGGAGAGAGCAGTAGGACAGGACGTCCTGAACAGCCTGACTCCGGGACAGATGGTTATAAAGATTGTTAATGAAGAGATGGTTAAGCTCCTGGGCGAGCAGACCGTTGAACTTCAGTTGAAGCCTTCCAACGAAATTACCGTACTTATGATGTGTGGTCTTCAGGGTGCAGGTAAAACCACGACAGTAGCAAAGCTTGCCGGAAAGCTGAAATCCAAAGGAAGAAAGCCTCTTTTGGTAGCCTGTGATATTTACCGTCCTGCTGCAATTGACCAGCTGCAGATTAACGGCGATAAACAGGGTGTCAGCGTCTTTTCCATGGGTGATAAGCACAAGCCTTTAAATATTGCTAAAGCGGCAATGGAACATGCTGCAAAAAACAATTACAATGTGGTAATTCTTGATACTGCAGGACGTCTTCATATCGATGAAGCAATGATGGAAGAGCTGCAGGAGATCAAATCCAATATAACCGTGCATCAGACTATTTTAGTTGTTGATGCGATGACAGGTCAGGATGCAGTCAATGTATCCGAGATGTTTAATGAGAAGCTTGGCATCGACGGAGTTGTCTTAACGAAGCTAGATGGCGACACCAGAGGCGGTGCTGCATTATCCATCCGTGCAGTAACCGGCAGACCTATTCTATATGTAGGTATGGGAGAGAAATTAAATGATCTGGAACAGTTTTATCCGGACCGTATGGCCTCCCGTATCCTTGGAATGGGTGATATCCTTACCTTAATTGACAAAGCCCAGGCTGAATTTGATGAGACCAAAGCCAGAGAGATGGAGAAGAAGTTCAAAAAAGCCGAATTCGATTTTAATGATTTCCTCGATAATATGCAGCAGGTTAAGAAAATGGGCGGCTTAGCTGATATTCTCAGCATGATGCCCGGAGTTGGTAAACAGCTTAAGGGTGTGGAAGTTGATGAAAATGCTCTTTCTTCTACAGAAGCGATCATCTACTCCATGACTAAAGCAGAACGTTCCAATCCTGATATTCTTAATCTTTCCCGTAAGAGAAGAATTGCTGCAGGTGCAGGTGTTGATATCAGCGAAGTGAATTCCCTGGTAAAGCAGTTTGAGCAGTCCAAAAAGATGATGAAGCAAATGTCAGGAATGATGGGCGGCAAAGGCGGTAAAAAAGGCGGCAAGTTCCGTATGCCCTTTGGATTTTAGCAGTCTTCGGATATTATCATTATTTGTGATGGTATTCGTTTAGATAATAAGAAGAGTTTTAAGGAGGTGAAATAAATGGCAGTAAAGATTAGATTAAAGAGAATGGGTCAGAAAAAGGCTCCTTTCTATAGAATCATTGTTTCTGATTCCAGAACACCTAGAGATGGTAGATTTATCGAGGAAATCGGTACTTATGATCCTACCCAGAATCCTAGCGCTTTCAACGTAAACGCTGAAGCAGCTAAGAAATGGTTAGCAAATGGTGCACAACCGACAGATACTGTTGGTAAAATCTTCAAGAACGCAGGTATTCTTTAATTAGCATCGTGGAGGGAATGCGAATTAAATTACTAATTCGCAGTGGAAAAACACTATGTGTTTTTCCACTTCATATTTAATATGGAGGTAGTGAAAATGAAGGAGTTAGTCGAAGTAATCGCTAAATCACTCGTTGATCATCCCGATGAGGTTGTAGTTACGGAAAAAGAAACCGATAAGGCAATTGTTGTGGAATTAAAAGTCGCTTCTGAGGATATGGGAAAAGTAATCGGCAAACAAGGCCGTATTGCTAAATCCATTCGTACCGTAGTAAAAGCAGCCGCAACAAAGGATGACAAAAAGGTAGTAGTTGAGATACTGCAATAGCAGTCAATCCAATTGCAGTTTTTCCTGTGCAGAGTCATGGAAGCTGTCTGTTATGTCCAATCAGGCATAGTAGAGCAGCTTCTTTTTGCACATTCTATAGATAATAGTGAATTAGAATATAATATCGAAGATGCTTCGAATGCCAAAAGTACTCTGTGAACATAACAGTTACCATAAATAAATTATGTTATTGTTCAAAATAGTACTTATGGTAGCTGTTTTACTTGCAAGATATTTTGACATTCGAATCAAAGATATAAATATAGATGGCTTGATAATCCTTGATTAGAAGGAAAGCTGACAACCCAAATAACATACCGGAAGAAATGAGGACAAGAATATGGATGATTATCTCAGAGTCGGAGTCATTTCCACAACTCATGGAATTAAAGGCGAGGTCAAGGTATATCCTACCACGGATGACCCAAACCGTTATAAAATTTTAGAGCAGGTATATTTAGATACCGGCAAGGAACTTATTACACTTGAGGTGGAAGGCGTTAAATTCTTTAAACAGATGGTTATACTTAAGTTTAAGGGAATTGATAATATTAATGATATTGAAAAATACCGTGGGAAGGACCTGCTGGTAAGTAGGGAAAATGCGGTGAAGCTTGAAAAGGATGAGTACTTTATCTATGACCTGATCGGTTCTGAGGTTATAACCGATGAAGGCAACACACTTGGAGAGTTAATCGAAATCCTGACAACTGCAGCAAATGACGTATATGTTGTTAAAATGCCAAACGGAAAAGAAGTATTACTTCCTTCCATTAAAGAATGCATTCTTGATATTGATGTAGATCAAAAGAAGATCACTGTCCATGTAATGAACGGATTATTATAAACAACGATGAATTACTATAAACAACGATAAATTATTATATTAACGAAAAATTAATATAAACAACTAATATTTTTACAGACATCAATATACTTCAAATATTAAATACAACACAAACGGAATAATAAACGGAATAATAAACGGAATGATTAATGGAATGATTAAGAGAGCTCTCGGAAACTAAGTAATAAAGTATGAGAATTTATGCAAAAGCTTGCATGCCGGATTTTTGAACGATTTCTTAAAAAACAGGCATGACAAAAACGCCTCCCACAAGCAGGCTTTTAAGAAATATTGGGTTCAGCGATTAAGCAGCATCTTTTTTGGCTTTCTTAATTCGTGCGTCAAGGTGGATATTGATTCCAATCATCATAGTGAAAAAAGAATACCTCTTTTTACCGCGTATTCTCATATCATGCAGGTGATAATCATTGAGAACCCGATTGTTAATTCGTTCTGAACAGGTTCTAGAACTGAAGGTATCTTTCCATTCCCTGCTCCCTCTCGGAACAGGAGGAAAGAGGCGGATGTCCCAGTCCGGTTTAGTATAAACCACTCGACCATAATCAGAGGATGAGCAGGAAACACCAAGTGGACATTCATCTATTGCGCCACATTTGGCGGGGCAACGCCATTTGTGGCGGGAACGTCCTTTACAGAACCCCTGGCAAATCATTTCCAATCCCGCTTTGCAAAGGGGAACCCCCTTACTTGAGAATTCTATCGTCTGGGGAAGAGATTTGGGATGACCGCGGTTAGAATTCAGGTCAATAAAGGGAATGATATCCCAGGTTTTGCAAAGCTCATAGGTAGGGTAATTATCATTTGCAGAATCGAGGCAGAGATTTTTGATAGGGATATCAGGATATAATTTTCTGAATTCTGATAAGGAAACAACGGCATTTACACTGTCATGGCGTTTGGCATCCAGAAAACGGATGTGCAGAGGCAGATCGACATGATACTTGGAATTATAGGTAGAGAGCATATAAAGCGTATATCCGAAATACCATGCAGCAAGATCACTGTCCCAGCCGTAAGAGGCATCTGGATCAGAAAATTTACGGTCACATTTACAGTCGTAGATACCATTTTTCTTACAATCACAGACTTTAGTACCAAGAGCATCGCAATGACTGTGGACACAGGTGCCATCACCGGCAACCGTAAGATTCTGGGCGGGGATGAGACCGAGATCAATGGAAGGGACAATGGCAATCAGTGAAAAAATTTCCTGAAGAAGTTTTTCGTAATGAAAAGGAAGTTCCTTATCTTCCAAAGCATAGGATACCATTTTTTTGACAATTTCAGGGTGGCGGTTAGGAAGCTTCTTTCCCTTGCCGGGCTTTTTAGAAGGTTTCTTATTTTTGGGGAAATGATAAAGATGTTTCCTGTCATCGTTATCAAGTGTCTTATGACGTAACCATAAACGGTCAATGAAATCGTAGTAGGAACCAAGAGGAGGAAGTTCGCCAGGACTACACCCGGTGAGAATAGCAAGAATATCATCCTTCATAAGGGTGTTAACCCATAAATCAATACTGTAAAAGCCGCAGTCCAGCATTAAGATAAAAGAGCGGAAAATCTCAGGCTGATGTAAGGCAGGTCTTCCGGTATGACTGTAGTAAGGAGCAAGATGGGCAGCAAGTGGGTCGAGGTTGAGAGAAGTTAGTTTGGCAATAGAATCAGAATAAGAAATGAGTTTTTTACGCTGGGAATCATTAAAAGAAGCAGCAGCGTCAGAAATAAACTGCTGATAATCAGCATGAGAAGTCCAACTTTTCAGCATAAGTGAAGCACCTCCAAAAAATGTATTTTTAATAAGGGCTTCGCCGCAAATTTTTATACATTTGTCAAGGGATTTTTGAAAAATTATGCAAAAAAGTTGGAGAAAAAAGAAAAACAAGAATCAATAAAAAAGAGCAAACTCGGGCTTTTCAGAGTTTCCGAGAGCGCTCATTAATGGAAAGGAGAACCGGTGAGGTATTACGATTATCTTTTACTCACCAAGTAGAGCTATGAATTTTCATGTACTGACGCTTTTTCCTGAAATGATCCAGCAAGGACTGAATACCAGCATCACAGGAAGAGCGATTGATAAAGGGCTGATTCGTGTTAATACCGTGAATATCAGGGACTTCAGCGAAGATAAGCATAAGAGGGTGGATGATTATCCTTACGGCGGCGGTGCAGGAATGGTAATGCAGGCGGAGCCGGTTTATAAATCCTACGGATATCTGGTAAATCATATTAAAATGACGAAGGAAGATCCGTCAGCCTTTCGTAAGCCTCGTGTCATCTATGTTACTCCCCAGGGCAGTATCTTTAATCAAAGTATGGCTCAGGAATTTGCGCAGGAAGAAGATCTGATCTTCTTATGCGGTCATTATGAAGGTATTGACGAACGGGTATTAGAGATGGTCGTAACGGATTATGTATCCATTGGTGACTATGTCTTAACCGGCGGCGAATTACCTGCCATGGTTATGATTGATGCAATTTCCCGGTTAATTCCCGGTGTCCTGAATAATGAAGTATCTTCTGAATTTGAATCCTTCCAGGATAATTTGTTGGAATATCCACAGTATACAAGACCTGAGATATTCATGGGAATGCGTGTTCCAGAAGTACTGCTGACAGGACATCACGAGAATATTAAAGCCTGGAGAAGGATGCAATCCATCCTTCGTACCTTCGAGCGAAGACCTGATTTATTGGAGAAGGCGAACCTGACGGAAGAAGAAGGCGAATATCTGACCAAGCTGATTTTTCAAAAAAATTATGAGGTATATTAATTATTCCTATATAGAGCTTACACCGTTGATCCAGTATAAGATGGGAAATACGAGATCCAGAAGAATGCGCGAACTTGGCTAATAACAATAAAATAATACTTGCATTTAGGAAAAGGTTATGTTAAAGTAAGTTGTTGTGAGATGGGATGGTCCTCTAATACATAAGTATTAAGAACATCTAAATATGATAGGAGGTCACAAAATGAACGATATTATTAAGAGTATTGAAGCTGAACAGTTAAAAGCAGAAGTTACTGATTTTAACGTAGGCGATACGGTTCAGGTTTACGCTAAAGTAAAAGAAGGTAACCGTGAAAGATTACAGGTATTTGAAGGCACCGTACTTAAGAGACAGAATGGTGGCGCAAGAGAAACCTTTACTGTAAGAAAGTCATCCAATGGTATTGGTGTTGAGAAAACTTGGCCGCTTCACAGCCCTAGCATCGATAGAATTGAAGTAATAAGACGCGGTAAAGCTAGAAAAGCTAAGCTCTTCTATTTACGTGGCAGAGTTGGTAAGAAAGCTAAGGTTAAAGAGTCAATCAGATAGTACAACTAAGGGACAATACTTGAGTGATTGTCCCTTTTTTAACATTATTATCCATGAAAACTACGTTTCTTTATAAGCACCAATGATACGGGGTGTGCATCTATTCGATGGATATTACCTTGGAAGAGCCTCCGGGGATACATTAGAATAAGGGAAGGGTTTGGGTAACAGTATGGATTTTGATTTTGAAAAGGATAGTAAACGCCCGCTGGTCAGAAAGATTCTGATTGAATTATTTATATGGACGGCTCAGATTGCGGCTGTCATATTTCTCGCCTATATCATTGTTTATTACGCCCTGGAAAAGACGGATATGATAGGCATTTCCATGGAAACTACCTTGCAGGACCATGATCAGATCATTATTAATAAATTTTCCTACCGTTTTCATGAGCCTAAGCGTTTTGATGTTATCGTCTTCAAAAAGAGCGGAAAGGAACACAGCTATTATGATGTGAAGCGTATCATCGGGTTACCCGGCGAGAAAGTCCAGATAAAGGATGGTAAGATTTATATCAATGGCTCCATCATCGACGATATTGTTAATGTTGATGTAATGAATAATTATGGACTTGCTGATGAAGAAATCGTATTAGAGAAGAATGAATATTTTGTTCTCGGAGATAATCGTAACAACAGTGAAGACAGCAGATTTGCAAGTGTCGGCAACATACGAAGAGACGAGATTATCGGGAAGGCTTTCATCAGACTTTCACCGTTTAATTTTATTGATAAGTTAAATCTTAAGAAAAAAGAAAATACTAAGGAATAATAAAAAGGAAAATTAAAAATATATTCACGAAATAATATTATGGAATTAACCTGATATGCATTAGGTAATCCTGTAATTCATTTCGTGGTTTACTATTTATTATCTGTTCCTATAAAGTAATTGATTTCGGAGGTTTGTTATGCATTTTCAGTGGTACCCCGGTCATATGGCCAAAGCGAAAAAAATGATGCAGGAGGATATGAAGCTGGTCGATGTGGTGATTGAGCTTGTAGATGCAAGAATCCCATATTCCAGTAAGAATCCGGATATTGATGCATTAGCAAAGAATAAATCCAGGGTTATCCTGTTAAATAAAAGTGATATGGCAGATCAGAGATATAACAATGCCTGGAAAGAGTATTTTGAAGAGAAGGGGTATTATGTTGCCCTGGTTAATTCCAAGAGCGGTACCGGTGTGAAACAGGTTCAGGATATCGTCAATAAAGCCTGTGAAGCTAAGATTGAGCGTGACAGGAAAAGAGGAATTCTTAACCGTCCCGTTCGTGCCATGATCGTAGGGATACCGAATGTAGGTAAGTCCACCTTTATCAATAGCTTTGTCGGAAAGGCTACTACTAAGACAGGGAATAAACCTGGTGTAACAAAGGGAAAGCAATGGATACGCCTCAGCAAATTTACAGAACTATTAGATACACCCGGTATTCTGTGGCCCAAGTTCGAGGATCAGTCCGTCGGATTGAAGCTAGCGCTAATTGGGTCCATTAATGATAATATAATTGATACAACCACAATGTCCCTGGAGCTGATTATAATTTTAAGCAGTTATTATCCGGGGGTTCTTTCGAATAGGTACGGAATCGAACAAATTATTGCAGCTAAGGATCTTAAGGAAGCATCTCTTATCCTGGAGGCGATCGCAATCAAGCGCTCCTGCCTGTTAAAAGGCGGTGCACCGGATGTTGACCGCGCTGCAGCCTTCCTGATTGATGATTTCAGAAGTACAAAGCTTGGTAATATTACATTGGAATTCCCGGCTCAGTTTCCTACAGAGAAAAAGGAAGCAGAATTGATTGAGATTAGGAATGCTTCTACTCCAACAATAGAATGAGTGCCGGTCGTAAAAGCTACAGAAGCCGCTAATACCAATATTAATACTATGGCGAATATCGAAAAGTACGGAGGTTAACACAGACTAACACCGAGGGTTAATTAAGGGAGATACAAGAATGGCAAAGGATGAATGCAACGAAGATTTAACTCCAAAAAAGATAGCGCAAATCAAATTGGAATTTATGCAGGCCAAGGAAGACGAAATTCCTTCTTTGCTCGATAAATACAGTACAGATGAAAGAAGCGGTGTCATTACGATCTGTAATCAATACCGTAATAAGACCCTTTCCCTGCAAAAGGAATTGGAACGTCTGGCCGTAATGAAGCAATATGAAAACCAATATAGGGAATATCCGTATATCTGTGGTATTGATGAAGTAGGACGAGGCCCATTTGCAGGTCCTGTCATTGCCTGCGCTGTCATTTTGCCCAAGGATTGTGATATTTTATATATTAATAATTCCAAGCAGTTATCCGAGAAAAAACGGGAAGAATTATATGATGAGATTATTTCAAAAGCAGTTGCTTTTGGAATTGGGAGCGTACCTCCGGATCAGATTGATGAGATGAATATTTTGCAGGCTACTTATGAAGCTATGAGAAAAGCTATCAGTAATTTATCTGTAAAACCCGATATATTATTAAATGATGCAGTTACAATCCCGGGAGTTGAAATCAAGCAGATCCCAATCATAAAAGGAGATGCAAAGAGTATTTCGATTGCCGCAGCAAGTATTGTCGCAAAAGTTACCAGAGACCGTCTTATGGTTGCTTATGATAAGATTTTTCCTGGTTATGACCTTGCAGGCAATAAAGGCTATGGTTCTGCAAAGCATATTGAAGCCATCAAGGAGCTTGGGTTGACCCCAATTCACAGAAGGAGCTTTGTTAAGAATTTTATTTAAACCAATGTAAATGCTTGCGAACTGAGGTAAGGCCTGCTTATACCAAGCCTTGTTACCTACTCAGATCTAGACGAGGAAGAAGCCATGAAACAGCAGGATCAGACGAATACAAATCAAGAAGATAAATTAGCTGACATCAATAATAGAAACAGAACTGCCGTTGCCATATCCTATGATCCGAAGGAGAATGCACCTAAGGTAATTGCGTCCGGCAAAGGATATCTAGCTGATAAAATCATAGCGAAAGCGAAAGAAGAGGACATTCCGCTCCATAAGGATGAGAAACTAGCGGGTACCTTATCAAAGCTCGAAATCGGTAACATGATTCCGCCGGAGCTTTATGAAGTAATTGCAGAAATATTGGTTTTTGTAGATAAAATGGACCGTATCAAGGGTAAGGTTTTATAAACATGAATAATAGGGAAGTTGGTACTGCATTTGAACAGAAGGCGGCTGATTTTCTTGTGAAGAATGGTTATCAGATTCTGAATAAGAACTTCCGCTGCAAAATCGGAGAGATTGACCTTATTGCAAAATCCGAGGGCTATCTCTGTTTTATTGAGGTAAAATATCGTTCCGGTACTTCAAAGGGCTTCCCAGCAGAAGCGATTACGCTGAATAAAATGCGTAGAATTACAAGAACTGCACAATTTTATATGCTATTACATAAAATACCCCAGGATACCCCGTGCCGCTTTGATGCAGTGGTCATTCTTGATCAAGATATTTCCTTGATAAAGAATGCTTTTGACGGAGTATGATTTTATGCTTGACACATAAATATACATGCCATATAAATATGCTTGTAACTCGTATTTTTTGCAATTTATGTAGTACTTGCTTAGGTGCGAGCCTTTACCCTGATTTTTCAGTAGTAAAGTAACTTAATAGTAACAAAATCATGATTTTGAGAGGCTAGAAAGAATGACATTTGATAATAACGAAAACGCCTGCATTGATTTCTTGCAGGAAGTACCATATATTACATATCCTGTTTTGTCAAAGCTTCCATTTCTTCGTCATGGCTTTACTACAAAGCTTGGCGGAGTGAGCAGTGATATGTTTGCCACGATGAATCTTGGTAGTGAAACGAGTCCATATCAGGATGATCCTGCTAATATAGAAGAGAATTATAGAAGAATTGCGAGGAGTATCGGCTTTGATGTTAATTCGGTGGTAGTTTCGCTGCAGGTTCATAAAACCAATATACTTAAGGTAGATAAAAAGGATTGCGGAAAAGGCTTATTTGTACCGAGAGATTTTGATGAGATAGATGGACTCATTACGAATACCCCTAATGTTACGCTGGTTACCAAATATGCTGACTGTGTTCCTTTATATTTTATCGATCCTGTAAAGAAAGCCATAGGGCTGACGCATTCCGGATGGCGTGGAACCGTGAAGAAAATTGGTAAAATAACCGTAGAAGAGCTGCAGAAGCAGTTCGGCAGTAATCCGGAGGATATCATAGCCGTTGTAGGCCCTTCCATCTGTAAGGACTGCTATGAAATCGATGGTGATGCAGTGACAGAATTTATAAAGACATTTCCTGATTATCAGAAGGAAAGGATTTTACTTACGAAGGATAACGGAAAATATCTATGTGATTTGTGGGCAGCGAACCGCAGTGTCTTAGCAGAAGCAGGTCTAAGAGTCGAGAACATCCATATATCAGGCGTATGTACCTCCTGCAATAGTGACTGGCTGTTCTCACATCGCAAAACACAGGGTAAGAGAGGAAGCCTGGCAGCATTTCTAATGCTGAAGGAGGATTAATCAGCCTGCAGGAGTTGCGATTAATTTGAAATCGCATTTGAAATCGCTTGTGAAATCGCTTGTTACGTGAGTATTTCATTCAACTTAAAGGAAATATAATTAATATTAAGCAGATAATCGAATATTGTTTCATGTAATAAGTGAAAATAACTTTAAAAATTAATTTGTGTATTAACTTTGCAGATAGAGAGATTTGGTGTATGTTATGAAGAAAAAAGCACACATTATTAAAGAAATAGAAGAAGGAAGTATCGGGGAAGAGCTGGAGCTTGAGCCCGGTGATGAGCTGATTTCCATCAATGGTACTCCGATTAAGGATGTTCTGGATTATCATTACCTGATTAAGGATGAAGAAATCAATGTTTTAGTCAAAAAAGAAAACGGTGAGGAATGGGAACTGGATATCGAGAAGGATTATGATGAGGACCTGGGTATCGTATTCGAAGAAGGCTTAATGGATGAATACCGTTCCTGCCGCAACAAATGCATCTTCTGCTTTATTGACCAGATGCCGCCCGGAATGAGGGAAACCCTGTATTTTAAGGATGATGATGCTCGTTTATCCTTTTTGCAGGGCAATTATATCACTCTGACCAATATGAGCGATGAGGAAATTGACCGAATCATCTTTTATAAATTGTCTCCGATTAATATCTCCGTACACACAACCAATGAAGAGCTCCGATGCAGAATGCTTCATAACCGATTTGCAGGAACGGCCCTTGAGAAAATCAAACGACTGAAAGATGCCGGTATCCTGATGAATGGTCAGATCGTTCTGTGCAAAGGTTGGAATGACGGTGAGGAATTAGAAAAATCAATCCATGATTTAGCGGCATTCCTTCCGGAGATGGAAAGTGTATCTGTGGTTCCAGTGGGGCTGACAAAATTCCGTGAAGGCTTAGAGCTTCTGGAAGGCTTTGATAAAGAGGATTCAAGGAAAGTTCTTGAGCAGGTTCACCGCTGGCAAAATATTTTTCTAAAGCATTATGGGACAAGGTTTATTTATGCCAGTGATGAATGGTATCTGAAAGCAGAGCTGCTAATTCCGGAGGAGGATAGCTATGAAGGATATCCTCAGATTGAAAATGGTGTAGGACTCATCCGGTCGATGCAGGTAGAATTTGAGGAAGCCTATGAAGAGCTTACGGGAGATGACCGCGTAAGGAACATTTCCATTGCCACCGGTGTTCTTGCAGCACCTGTTTTAAGGCAGATGGCAGACAAGCTGAATCTGAAATATCCGAATATTAAAATTAATATCTTCACCATAATCAATCATTATTTTGGAACTCAGATCACCGTTGCCGGACTTCTTACTGGCGGTGATATCATCGATCAGCTGAAGGATCAAGAGCTGGGTGATTTCCTGTTAATTCCAGAGGTTTTACTGCGTAACGGTGAAACAGTTCTGTTGGATGATGTCACCGTTGATGACATGGAAAATGCTTTACAAACCAAAATACGTATTGTACAATCAGATGGAAAGTCCTTCATTGATTCCATTATAATGTAGATAATTTGAAATGAAATAGCGTCCAAATACCATATTATGAAAGTGTTTGACGCATCTGGAGGTTATAAATGAGTAGACCAATCGTAGCCATCGTTGGCAGGCCGAATGTAGGTAAATCAACGTTATTCAACGCTTTAGCCGGGGAACGAATTTCCATCGTCAAGGATTATCCCGGTGTTACCAGAGACCGCATTTATGCTGATGTTACCTGGCTTAATACACAATTTACAATGATAGATACCGGTGGTATCGAACCGGACAGTAAGGATGAGATGCTGTCTTACATGAGAGAGCAGGCACAAATCGCAATCGATACCGCAGATGTTATCATATTTCTGGTGGATGTCAGACAAGGTCTGATTGACGCCGATTCGAAAGTTGCCGATATGCTGAGACGTTCCGGCAAACCTGTCGTTCTGGTCGTAAATAAGGTTGATAATTTTGAAAAATTTATGCCGGATGTATATGAGTTCTATAATCTTGGTATCGGAGAACCCTTTGCGGTATCTGCTAACGGCAAGCTTGGTTTTGGCGATATGCTGGATGAGGTAACAAAACATTTTAAATCCGGTAATACCGAAGAGAGTATGGATGAACGCCCGAGAATTGCAATTGTTGGCAAGCCGAATGTAGGTAAGTCCTCAATCGTGAATAAGCTGGTTGGCTCAAACAGAGTAATTGTATCGAATATAGCCGGAACCACAAGAGATGCCATCGATACCCCAATCCGCCGTAATGGCAAGGATTATGTACTGATCGATACTGCAGGTCTTCGTAGAAAAAGCAAAATCAAAGAAGAGCTGGAACGCTTCAGCATCATTCGTACCGTAACTGCGGTGGAACGTGCTGATGTAGTCGTGCTTGTTATTGATGCGAACGAAGGTATTACCGAACAGGACGCTAAAATTGCCGGTATCGCACATGACCGTGGTAAAGGCATGGTAATTGTTGTTAACAAATGGGACTTAATCGAAAAGAATAATAAGACAGTGAATGAATATACTGCAGACATCAAGGAAATACTGTCTTTCATGCCATATGCCGAGATTCTTTTCATATCAGCAGAGACCGGACAAAGAATGCATCGTCTGTTTGAAGTTATTGAAGTAGTCATCCAGAATCAGAATCTTCGTATTGCTACCGGTGTGTTAAATGAAATTCTGATGGAAGCCGTTGCCCTGCAGCAGCCCCCGTCAGATAAAGGTAAGCGCCTGAAGCTATATTACATTACACAGGTATCAGTTAAGCCCCCGACCTTTGTTATTTTTGTAAATGACAAGGAATTAATGCATTATTCTTATACAAGATATATCGAGAACAAGATCCGCGAGGCCTTTGGATTCTCTGGCACATCACTTAAATTTATTATCAGGGAGCGAAAGGAGAACGCTTAAAATGATTCTTAAAATCATACTTTGTTTGATTTTTGGATATATTTTTGGATGCTTTTCAACAGGATATTTTGTAGGTAAATTGAATAAGGTAGACATCCGCGAGTATGGAAGCGGTAATGTGGGATCTACCAATGCTTTGCGTACCCTCGGTGCAAAGGCTGGTGCTCTTACTTTGTTTGGCGATGTAATGAAAGCTGTTATTCCGATGCTTTTGGTAAGATTTCTGTTTTTCAGAAATTATGAATATGTAGAATTAATGACCTTATATACCGGCTTCGGTGTGGTAACGGGACACAACTATCCGGTTTGGCTTAAATTTAAGGGAGGAAAGGGAATTGCCGCAACCGGAGGGGTTATGGCAACCTTTGACCCCCTGATCATCCCAATCGGACTGCCTTTATTTGTTATTATCGTAGCAATTACCCGTTATGTTTCAATAGGCTCTTTATTTGTAGGTGTATTCTTCCCTGTATGGATTTTGATCAGACATCCCGGTGACTTACATATGTTGATTCTTTCCCTGGTATTTATGCTATCAGCTTTTATCAAGCATAAGACTAACATCAAGCGGCTAATGAACGGAACAGAAAGTAAAATCGGGCAAAGAGTTAAAATTGAGAATAAACAATAATCTGTATAGGTAAAGGAGGAGCATTATGAGTAACATTAGTATTTTAGGAGCGGGAACATGGGGATGTGCTCTTGCTATATTATTGGCAAGCAAGGGTCACGATGTTACCATCTGGACTAAGATTGAAAATGAAGCCCGTATGCTGAATGAAAATCGTAAGAATATGAAAAACCTTCCTGGAGCAGAATTACCTGACCAGGTGACAATAACACTTGACTTGGAAGATGCATGCAGGGACAGAGATTTAATCGTAATGGCGGTTGCGTCACCTTATATCAGGTCAACTGCACATATCGCATGTCCCTATATCAAAGAGGGACAGGTTATTGTGAATGTATCAAAGGGTATTGAAGACGTTACCCTGTATACCCTGTCAGAAGTGCTTAAAGAAGAAATTCCTCAGGCAGATATCGCAGTATTATCCGGACCGAGCCATGCGGAGGAAGTGAGCCGCGGTGTACCGACAACCATCGTAGTCGGAGCAACAACCAAAGATACTGCAAGATTTATTCAGGACACCTTTATGACGGATATTTTCCGAGTATATACGAGCCCCGATCTGATCGGAATTGAGCTTGGAGGTTCCCTTAAGAATGTCATTGCTTTAGCAGCAGGTATTGTCGACGGCTTAGGCTTCGGTGATAATACAAAAGCAGCCCTGATGACCAGAGGTATGGCAGAAATCAGCCGACTGGGCATGAAAATGGGTGGTAAGATTGAAACCTTCGCCGGTTTATCCGGATTTGGTGATCTATTTGTAACCTGTACCAGTAAGCACAGCCGTAACTGGAATGCCGGTTACCTGATGGGCCAGGGTAAAACCATGGAAGAAGCCATGAAGCAGGTTAATCAGGTTGTGGAAGGTGTTAATTCAGCAAAAGCTGCCCTTGCCCTGGCACAGAGAAATGGTGTTGAGATGCCGATTGTTGAGCAGATAAATCTGGTTTTATTTGAAGGTAAGACTGCAAGCGAGGCTCTGAATGATCTGTTATTAAGAGATAAGAGAAAAGAATATAAATCCCTGGAATGGGATTAAACTAACAGTAAAAGTTGTTGAGCAATTTAGTTACACAGTATGTGGAGCCAAATGCAGTTCAACAACTTTTATTTGCGTGTAGGCAAATGTGAGCAAAATGAACGTGCACCTGAGTACAATGGCTGCAAACAGCCAAAAAAGAATTATTCTGTAGTATAAATAATTCTTTAAGTCATAATTGTTGGGATCATCGAACCAACCATGACGGAGGTAATGCATGACAATTGAAACCAAAACTATAAAAGGGAATAATTTAACCTGGATTCTTCGCTGTCCAACCGAACATGATGCAGCGGAATTATCTGCATTAAGAGTGACAATAGATGGAGAAACAGAATTTCTTGACAGGGAAGAGGGAGAGGATTTTATAGGCCCTGAAGGTTTTATAAGAATAATCGCTGAAGATTTATTGTCGGACGCCTCCCTTTTTTTAATTGCAGAGACAGAAGGCAAAATAATTGGATATTCTCGATGTGTAGGTAACAAACTCAATAGATTTAAGCATAAAGCAGAGTTTGGTATATGTATATCAAAAGAATACTGGGGACATGGAATAGGCAAAGTATTGCTCGAAACTATTATAAACTGGGCAGATAATAAGGAAATTGAAAAGCTTACATTGACCGTAGTTCAAACAAATACGAAAGCTATCAGTTTATATAAGAAATATGGATTTACACAAGAAGGATTACTGGTAAAAGATCGAATTCATAAAGATGGAAATTATTATAATACAATGATAATGGGAAGATTTAGATGCGATGGAATAGATGAAGAAGATCTATATCGATAGGTGATGGGAACATGATTTTATTGACGCAAACATGATTTTATCGATGTAAATAAGAAATTCACCATATGTAATCAAAAAGAGGAGGAAAAAGATGCTTGAACATATAAAGGAAGTCGTGAAGGAAGCCGGGAAAATAATGCTGAATGCACAGCATATCCAGAGCAGTGTTGAAAGTAAGCAGGGCAGAGCCAATTTCGTTACAAAGTATGATGTTGAGGTACAGAATTTTCTCTATAAAGAATTAGCAAAATATTTTCCGACAGCCACTTTCATTGGTGAAGAAGATAAACAGCATGACGAAACCTGTGGGGACTATTGTTTTATTATTGATCCCATTGACGGAACCACTAATTTCATCTTTGATTATAAGCATAGTGCCATATCCGTCGGTTTGATGTATCAGGAAGAGATGCTTGCAGGAGTTGTTTATAATCCATATCTTGAGGAGCTTTTCTATGCCGAGAAGGGAAAAGGGGCATTTTTAAACGGACATTCCTTACAGCTTACTGATTTAAAGCTATCGGAGGGCATTGTCTCGATGGGTACCTGCCCCTATTATCGTGAGAAAGCAGATGAGACCTTTCATCTTGCGAAAAAGCTTTATAATAAGTGTCTTGATCTTAGAAGAAGTGGTTCCGCAGCCCTTGACATATGCTATGTGGCTGCAGGCCGTACAGTCCTGTATTATGAAATGTTATTATCCCCCTGGGATTATGCAGCTGCTTCATTGATTCTTGCTGAAGCCGGAGGCAGAATTTCTGCAATCGACAAAAGCCCGTTAACTTATCATCGTGGCTGCTCTGCCATAGCAGCAACCCCCTCCGCATATGAGGAATTTTTCCTGCTGTAAATAATATGACCCTTTCCACATGAATTCTGAAGAAATTTATCCCTTCATGCTGATTTTCACATATATCTGCAAAGGAGCATATATTAATCAGAGGTGAAATTATGAATGACTGTGGACTGATTGCTGCTGTGTCAGGAATTGCTTGTACGATTATAAAATCTTGCTCGGATGATGAGATTTCAATTTTATCTGCTGTATTAACCCAGCTTGGAGATACTCTGGGTACATATCTGACTCAGAAGGAAATCTGTAAAAAACGTCTCAGTGATAATAACGATGATAATGCTGATAATCAGAAGGAAGGTAACAATAATAAACACTCTGAACTAAATAAGAATTCTAACAATATAAATATTCATTCTATAACTAGCCCGGAAAATGATAACTCTAACGCCAATACGGATACCAACCCCGATACTTTAAATTAAATGATTTGTAATAGAAGATGTGGATGTGTCATTCACATCTTTTTTTTATCATAGGAAATTGCGTCCTATGATAAAAAAAATGCTTCGCATGGATGCGTACTCATATGATTGGAATTATGTCAGCTAAGCTGACCTCGCTCGGCGCGAGAATTTGCCAAGGCAAACTCTTTGTTCATATGTTGGAAATGCGTTAAGTATAGTTATAAGAAGTCTTTGAACAGAGATAGAAAGAATTTAACTATGAATTATTTTTATAAAATCATAAAAATAACTTGACATATGATTAGGTTTATGTAAATTTATTCATTATGATATATTTAATCGTAATTATTCCGATACATAAATTTGTATGAATATGGTTCTTACTGATACGAATTTTTAAATACAAGTAGATACCATATATGAATTATCCAGTGTAATGATGGTGATAAATGGTAATTGCTTTACAACAAGATACTTTAAAGCATGAAGCATATCTGAATAGTTACATTAAATGAATATATAATGAATGATTATACATGGCGGAGGAAGAAATGAAAAAAGTAGTTAAATTTGGCGGCACCTCTTTGGCAAGCGCAGAGCAATTTGTAAAGGTTGCTAATATTATTCGTTCGGATGAATCAAGAAGATACGTTGTACCCTCTGCACCCGGAAAAAGATTTTCTTCAGATACGAAGGTAACGGATATGTTATATCAGTGCTATGATTTAGCAGTCCAGGGGAAACCTTTTGCAGAAGCATTGGAGAAAATCAAGACACGTTACTATGAGATTATCAAGGGATTAAACCTTAAGCTTTCCTTGGAAGAAGAATTCAAGGTAATAGAGAAGGATTTTACAGCTAAAGCAGGCAAGGATTATGCTGCCTCCAGAGGTGAATTCCTGAACGGTATTATTATGGCCAATTATTTAGGTTATGAGTTTGTAGACGCTGCAGAAGTTATTTTCTTTGATGAAAATGGTGCCTTCGATGCAGAGAAGACTGATAAAATCCTTTCCTCAAGATTAAAGAAAACGGAGCGTGCAGTTGTTCCAGGTTTCTATGGCTCCATGCCCGACGGTACTTTAAAAACCTTCTCCAGAGGCGGTTCCGACATTACAGGTTCTGTCGTAGCAAAGGCTGCGAAAGCAAGCTTATATGAGAACTGGACCGATGTATCCGGTTTCCTGGTTGCTGATCCGAGAATTATCGAAAATCCGGAAGTTATCTCGACCATTACTTATAAAGAATTAAGAGAGCTTTCCTACATGGGTGCAACCGTACTTCATGAGGATGCAATTTTTCCGGTAAGAAAAGAAGGCATTCCGATCAATATCCGTAATACGGATGACCCGTCTGCAAACGGTACGATGATTGTTCAGAACACCTGTGTAACTCCTAAATTTACAATCACCGGTATTGCCGGTAAGAAGGGCTTCGTAGCAATCAATATTGAAAAGGATATGATGAATTCCGAGATTGGTTTTGGAAGAAAGGTTCTCGGTGTATTTGAAGAGAACGGAATTTCCTTCGAACATGTTCCCTCCGGAATTGATACCTTTACCGTAATAGTCCATCAGAATGAATTCATGGCGAAGGAGCAGCAGGTACTTGCAGGCATCAGTCAGGCAGTTCATCCGGATTCCATCGACTTAGAGAGTGATCTTGCCCTAATCGCAGTAGTTGGCCGCGGTATGCGTTCCACCAGAGGAACTGCAGCAAGAATTTTCTCTGCATTAGCTCATTCCCATATCAACGTGAAGATGATTGACCAGGGCTCCAGTGAGCTTAATATCATCATTGGTGTCAAGACTACGGATTTTGAAGCTGCAATCAAGGCTATTTATGATATTTTTGTATTAATTCAGATTTAAGAAGTAACTTTTTGAATCATAATGAATGATTATATGATTGCATCCAGCGGATTGTAATAAAGCTGCCGGATGCGATTTTTATTTCATAGGAAATTTCGTCCTATGAAATAAAAATGCTCTAATTTCGTATGAATTTCCTATGAAACAAGTAATATAACTCATATCATAGAATGAAGCTGCCCTGCATATCTTTAACTATAACCATAAGGAGGTTGGGCATATGTTAGGGCAGTTTGATGTTTATAATGATATTCAAGCTAGGACAGGCGGTGAAATATACATAGGTGTGGTAGGGCCGGTCAGAACAGGAAAGTCTACCTTTATTAAGAGATTCATGGATCTCTTGGTAATACCAAATATTGAAGATGTCCATAGCAGAGAGAGGGCAGTCGATGAATTGCCCCAAGCAGCGGCCGGAAGGACAATCATGACCACCGAGCCGAAATTTATACCAAAGGAAGCTGCCGAAATCGCTTTTGATGACGAGACGAAAGTAAAAATCCGTTTGATTGACTGTGTAGGATATATGGTTGACGGTGCTGCCGGTCATATTGAAAACCAGCATGAAAGAATGGTTAAAACACCCTGGTACGATTATGAAATTCCGTTTACCCAGGCTGCTGAGCTTGGAACCAAGAAGGTTATTAATGATCACTCCACCATAGGCATCGTTGTAACGACCGATGGAAGCTTCGGAGAGCTTCCGAGAGCCGCTTACCGTACTCCGGAGGAGAAGACCATCAGTGAGCTGAAGCACCTTGGAAAGCCCTTCATCGTACTTTTAAATACCAGCAAGCCTTATTCCAATGACACAGTAAAAATAGCCGAGGAAATGTCAGAGGAATATAATGTTCCGGTAATGCCGGTTAATGCGGAACAGCTTAAAAAGGATGATATCACAAAAATTATGGAAAATATCCTATCGGTATTTCCGATTACCGAGCTGGATTTCTTTATGCCGAAATGGGCTGAAATGCTTCCTGCAGATCATTGGCTGAAGGTTGATCTGATTGCTACTGTAAAGGATCTGTTCCAGAATATCACTGAGATAAAGGATGTAAAAGCACCTAATTTTAATACCGACAGTCAATTTGTAAAGAAATTTAAGATTGACAAGGTCGACAGGCAGGATGGAACCGTCAGTGTTGATGTTGAATTTGATGACGCTTATTATTATAAAATTCTGAGCGATTTAATCGGTGTACCGATTTCAGGGGAATACCAGTTGATTTCAACCTTAAGGGAGCTTGCTGCCAAGAAGATCGAATTTGAAAAAGTAGCCTATGCAACAGATCAGGTACGTTCAAAAGGTTATGGTATCGTATCTCCGTTAAAGGATGAAATCCGCATTGAGGAGCCCGAGGTAATGAAGCATGGTAATAAATATGGTGTTAAGATCAAAGCCAGTGCACCTTCCATTCATATGATCAAAGCAGATATCATGACGGAAGTGGCTCCGATTGTCGGAAGCGAAGAGCAGGCGAAGGATCTGATCAATTATATCAATGCAAATGCCAAGGAAAATCCGGAGGGTATCTGGCAAACCAATATCTTCGGAAAATCAATCCGTCAGCTGGTGGATGATGGTATCAATTCAAAAATCAACAAATTGACGGATGAAAGTCAGTTAAAGCTTCAGGAAACCATGCAGAGAATTATTAATGACAGCAATGGTGGTCTGATTTGCATAATCATTTAACAATAATAGTATCTATTACAATAATTGTTACGGATTTACGGAATAATTACAAAATAATTCAGAAAAAAGCTGCCCAGAATACGTGCTTTTCGTATTGTGGCAGCTTTATTTTTATAGCATTTGTTAAAATTGACTAATTAATAAAATATTTGGTGACATATAGTTGACAAAATCTATAACGTTTGATACAATACTAATGTAACATATTTAACAATTGCGTAATAATTGGTTTAACAATTGAAATTACTTTTGGATTACATATGGGATGACATAATATTTCGTGTGCTAAAACAAGAAAACATTTGGAGGACTTAATCAATGAACAGCAAACTTCTAAAGCTTTCCTTGGTATGTGTAGCAGGAGGATTAATATTCACAGCCAATCCCAAAACAGCATTTGCGTATGATGAAGGAGTAGCAGGTTACATTTACGATAAAGACACTGGCAGTTCCGACAGTTCTTCCGATGGAGGTTCAACATCCAGCTTATCGATCAGTGATATTCCTATTCCTGGTTTTAAGGATATCGGTATTGCTAATGTTGATACCAACCTTTTAATCCGCTCCGGACCAGGAGAAGATTACAAGATTATCGGTAAGCTTCCTAAGAATGCCGGATGTGATGTAATAGAAACCGGAAGCAACGGTTGGACAAAGATTTCTGCTGAGACAGCTACCGGAACATTAACCGGATATGTTAAGAGCGAATATCTGACTACCGGTTCAAACGCTACTCAGTTAGCTAGAGAAGTTGGTAATTATATAGCAACAGCGAATACGGATGGACTGAATGTAAGATCAGATGCATCTATCAATTCTGAAATTATTGATAGAATTGCAAAAGGCGAAGAATTATTAGTATTAGATTCCAAGGTTATTACAACTGATAGTGATCATAAGGTATGGGTTAAAGTAAGCCTTGATAGTGATACAGAAGAAGGTTCTGTTGGATACATCTCTAAAGAATATGTAGATTTATCCTTCCAGTTAATTCATGCTTTATCAATGCTGGAACTTCAGTATGGTGCCGGTGTATCCTCCACACGTGTTAACTTAATTAATATGGCGAAGGATCATCTTGGAGAAGCTTATGTATGGGGTGGAACCTCATTAGGAGTTGGTGTTGACTGTTCCGGTTTCACACAGGCTCTTTATAGAAAGCTTGGTTACTCCATTCCTCGTACATCAAGAAGTCAGGCCTGCAGCGGAACAAAAATTTCTGCATCTGATTTAAAGCCCGGTGACTTGGTATTCTACGGCAGCTCAAGCTATATTAACCATGTAGCTATGTATATCGGTAATGGCCAGGTAATTCATGCAAGTAATCATAGAGATGGTATTAAGATCTCCAATTTGTATTACAGAACACCTGTTAAATTTGTAAGATACATTTCTGATTAATGATAATAATAAATATTCAGATAAAAAAAGTGTTGGTAATGCCAACACTTTTTTATTGTCTAGCCAACTCATTGAGTTTTAGTTGACAGCAGCTTTTCCAAATTTTATAATATCCGTAATTGATTGAATGCAGCCCTTCATGGGCAGACAGGAGTTTAACGGCATGCAGATTGTATTTTTTATATTAATAGGTGTATTTTGTTTAGTAGTATGGAGTATGGTTAATGAGCAGAGATTAAAGAAAAGAATGCTGGAGAAATTGAAGGAACAATGGGGAATGCCTCCTACGGAGGACATTTCTTCAGACAAATATGAGTCATTGAAAGCATATTACCGGTCTGTTATGGATGACCGGATGGATATTGATGATATTACCTGGAATGATCTTGATATGGATGAGATTTATCTCCTGATGAACAATACTCAATGCTCCATAGGGGAAGAGTACTTATATTCCTTATTAAGGAAGCCCAGCTTCTCCAAGGAGGAATTAGAAGAGCGGAACCGATTGATGAAATACTTCTCAGAGCATGAGGAACAGCGTATCTTAGTTCAGTCCAAGTTACATCCGATCGGTAAATTCTCCAGAATAACCATCTTTGATTTTATCAGCCGTTTAGATGAGCAAGTGCCACGGAATAATCTGGAACATTATATCATGGTCATTGGTCTGATTGCTGCCATCGTGTTCATTTTTATCAATCCTTCCCTTGGCGGGATTATAACAGTAATTATGGTCGTAAATAATATCATTCAGTATTACAGGAAGAAAGCGGAGATTGAGAATTTTCTTGCTGTCTTTGCCTTCATCTGCAGATTACTTGATGGTATGAAAGAAATCTATCAATTACAGATACCGGATATTCAGACCTACACTTTCGCTTTGAAAGAAGATTGTGATAAGTTTAAAAGTTTTCAGAGAGGTTCCTTCTTTCTTACACCAAAGAAGAATAACGGTAATCTGATTGATTTATTTCTTGATTATACCCGAATGCTGTTCCATATCGATTTAATCAAGTATAATTCCATGCTAAACCATTTTAAGAAAAACAGAGATGTATTTAACCATATCTTTGTCAACGTCGGTTTCCTGGACAGCATGATTGCTGCAGCATCCTTCCGTAAGATGCTTTATTATTACTGTGAGCCGGTTTTGGAAAAAGGCAAAAAGCCGTATATGAATGTTAAGGAATTATATCATCCGCTGATTCCGGAGCCCGTTCCCAATTCCATATCGGAAAATCGTTCGGTCTTAATCACCGGGTCAAATGCTTCTGGTAAATCCACCTTTATCAAGACCTTAGCCATCAATGCACTTTTAGCTCAGACGATTTATACATCAACCTGCAAAAGCTATAAGGCCAGTTATTTTATGATTTACTCCTCGATGGCTTTAAGGGATAATATCTTCAACAAGGAAAGCTACTATATGGTTGAAATCAAATCGTTAAAACGTATCCTGGATCGTGTGAATGATGAGATACCTACGCTTTGCTTTATCGATGAGGTTCTTAGAGGAACGAATACGCTGGAACGCATTGCAGCTTCTTCACGGATCTTATCCCACTTAGCGAAGAAGAATGCTCTGGTATTTGCTGCAACCCATGATATTGAACTGACTCAAATTCTTGAAGCCGATTACTCGAATTATCATTTCCAGGAACGGATAGAAGCGAATGAAATCTTATTTGACTATAAATTATATCAGGGTAAAGCAATCTCGAAGAATGCCATCAAGCTATTGGACATGCTCAAATTCCCGAAGGAAATTACAACCGCTGCTGAAAATGCAGCAGAAGACTTCCTGATGAAGGGTGAATGGAGTAAAATTTAATTATGATCTTGGAGGATGACGAATGAATGTTACAATATATACGGACGGATCAGCGCGAGGCAATCCGGATGGCCCCGGCGGTTATGGTACAATCCTCGTCTTCGTTGATTCCAAAGGGACCGTGCACGAGAGAGAATTAAGCGGAGGCTATAAGAAAACCACCAACAACCGTATGGAGCTTATGGCAGCAATTGCAGGTCTGGAAGCACTGACTAAGCCTTGTAGTGTTGTTCTGTATTCTGATTCCCAGTACCTTGTGAAAGCCTTCAACGAGCATTGGCTCGATGGCTGGATGAAAAAAGGCTGGAAACGAGGTCAGAATGAGCCCGTGAAAAATGTGGATCTATGGAAACGTCTTCTAAAAGCGATGGAGCCTCATAAGGTAACCTATGAATGGGTCAGAGGCCATAACGGCCACCCGATGAATGAACGCTGCGATGTCCTTGCAGCTACAGCCGCCGACGGTACTGATCTCGCTGATGACGTAATAAATGAATGAGATTAGAACTTCAAAACCATTGCAATCGATTATCTTTATGATATAATTGTAATGGTTTTTTATTAACAAGTGAATTGGAGTACCAATTCATCTTACGTACATCTCTACTAAGGAAAGGAACTTCGCCATGACTCAATTAACTCCTATGATGCAGCAATATGTTCAAATTAAGGAACAATATAAGGACTGCATCCTGTTTTATCGTTTAGGTGATTTCTATGAAATGTTCTTTGAGGACGCTGAGATCTGTTCGAAGGAGCTGGAAATCGTTCTGACCGGAAAAAGTGTTGGTCAGGAAGAGCGTGCTCCGATGTGTGGTGTTCCTTATCATGCCGTAGAAAGCTATTTAAGCAAGCTGGTCAGCCGCGGTTATCGTGTTGCTATTTGCGAACAGGTGGAGGATCCTAAGGCAGCGAAGGGTATCGTAAAAAGAGAGGTCATCCGGATTGTCACTCCCGGAACCAATTTGAATACTCAGGTTCTTGACGAAACCAAGAACAATTATTTGATGGCAGTTGTACATACGACCAATGCTTATGGTATTTCCATCGTGGACGTAACCACCGGCGATTATTATGTCACCGAGGTTGATACGGAACGTAAGCTCATGGATGAGATTTATAAATGGTCCCCTTCTGAAATTATTTGCAATGACACCTTCTTTGTCTCCGGTATCAATATTGATGCAATAAAGAATATTGGTAATCTGACACTTTCACCATTAGAGCCCTGGTATTTTGACGATGAGCTGTGTGTCAGAGCATTGAAGGAGCATTTTAATGTCGGAACGGTTGATGGCTTAGGTTTAAAGGATTACACCATCGGAGTAATCGCAGCGGGCTGTGTAATGCAGTTTTTAATGGAAACGCAGAAAAGCTCCCTTTCACATATTACGAAACTTACACCTTATACCTATGAAAAATATATGCTTCTGGACAGTTCGACCGTTCGTAATCTTGAGCTGACGGAGACCATCCGGGAAAAGACAAAAAAAGGTTCCCTTTTATGGGTACTGGACAAGACAAAGACAGCCATGGGTGCAAGATTACTGCGAAGCTATATGGAACAGCCTTTGATTGATTATGAGATGATCAATCATAGACTGGATGCTGTGAGTCAGTTAAAAGATAACATGATTACAAGAGAGGAAATCAGAGAATATCTGAATCCCATCTATGATCTGGAACGTCTGATGAGTAAAATCAGCTATAAAAGCGCAAATCCCAGGGATTTGATTGCTTTTCGAACCTCCTTATCCATGCTGCCTCATGTAAAATTTCTGATGAAGGATTTTGACTCTGCTTTATTAAAAGAAATCTATGCAGAGCTTGATCCTTTAGAGGATATCTGTCAATTGATTGAAGCTTCCATTGCGGAGGAGCCTCCTTTGAATGTAAAAGAAGGAGGAATTATCAAAGAAGGTATTCATGAAGAGGTTGACCGCCTGCGAAGAGCGAAAACTGAAGGCAAGGACTGGTTAATGGATCTGGAAACCAAGGAACGGGAAGCAACCGGTATAAAAAACCTGAGGATTCGTTATAACCGTGTCTTCGGTTATTATCTGGAGGTTACCAATTCCTATCAAAGCCTTGTCCCGGCTAACTGGATCCGCAAGCAGACCTTAGCGAATGCAGAGCGTTATACCACACCGGAACTGAAGGATCTGGAGGATATCATTCTCGGTGCAGAGGATAAGCTGTTCTCCTTGGAATATGATCTTTTTAGTGAAATCAGGGACCAGATTGCCATGGAGGTAAAGCGAATTCAGCAAACGGCGAAGGCAATCGCTAAAATTGATGTATTTGCTTCTCTGGCTCTTGTTGCTGAGCAGAATAACTATGTAAAACCTGTCATGAATACCAACGGTACCCTCCACATCAAAAATGGCAGACATCCGGTTGTGGAACGAATGATATCCCATGATATGTTCGTGGCGAATGATACCTTACTGGATAATAAGCAGAACCGGGTAAGCATCATCACCGGTCCGAATATGGCAGGTAAGTCCACCTACATGAGACAGACTGCCTTAATCGTACTTTTGGCCCAGATAGGAAGCTTTGTACCCGCAGATTCTGCAGCAATTGGTATCGTTGACCGCATATTTACCCGTGTCGGTGCGTCGGATGACCTGGCCAGCGGTCAGAGTACGTTCATGGTTGAAATGACTGAAGTTGCTAACATTTTACGTAACGCAACCAAGAACAGTCTTTTAATCCTTGATGAAATCGGTCGAGGTACCAGTACCTTTGACGGCCTGAGTATCGCCTGGGCGGTGGTTGAGCATATCAGTAATACGAATATCCTGGGTGCCAAGACCTTATTTGCAACCCATTACCATGAGCTTACCGAGCTGGAAGGACGTCTGGAGGGTGTCAATAATTATTGCATCGCGGTGAAAGAGCAGGGCGAAGATATCGTATTCTTACGTAAAATCGTCAAAGGCGGTGCGGATAAAAGCTATGGTATCCAGGTTGCGAAGCTGGCAGGAGTTCCGGCCAGTGTCTTAAAGCGAGCTTCTGAGATTGTTATAGAATTAACCGGCAATGATCTTGCTCTGAAAACGAAGAATTTATCTGCACCTGCAGATCCTGAGCAGGATGAATTTATTCAGGAAGAATTTTCATTAGCTCATCTGTTGGAGCCTGCTTCCATGACGGCCGGAGCGGTTAAGAATAAGAAGAAGCCAAAAATTGCGGATCAGTTTTCCTTATTCTCCATGTCAGGTAATGATGATATCATTGCGGAGCTGCGAGATTTTGATATTGCGAGACTGACGCCGATTGATGCCATGAATAAGCTGTATCAGCTTCAGAAGAAGATTAAAGATAGAATATAATGCCGATAACGGCATATGGAGGTTGTTATGCCTTTCATACACATACTTGATGAATCTACCATCAACCAGATTGCAGCCGGAGAGGTTGTTGAACGTCCCAGTGCAGTAGTGAAGGAATTAATTGAAAATGCAATGGATGCGGGAGCAACTGCAATTACGGCTGAAATCAAGGAAGGTGGACTAAGCTTTATCCGAATTACAGATAACGGAAATGGAATAGCCAAGGAAGATATCCCCTTAGCCTTTCTTCGTCATGCCACAAGTAAAATCCGTTCGGCTGAGGATCTGCTCAGCGTAACCAGCCTTGGCTTTCGTGGTGAAGCTTTATCGAGCATCGCCGCAGTAGCCCAGGTGGAACTGATTACTAAGACCCCTACCTCACTCAATGGTTTCCGTTACATTATTGAAGGAGGAGAGGAAAAATCCATGGAGGAAATCGGCAGCCCCAGCGGTACTACAATTATCGTGCGTAATATTTTCTATAATACACCGGCCCGCAGGAAGTTCCTCAAGTCAGCCATTACGGAAGCAGGCTACATCAGCGATCTGATGGAACGCCTGATTATATCGCATCCGGAGGTATCCTTTAAATTTATTGTCAATAATCAAGTTAAGCTTCAATCCTCTGGCAATAATAATAGCAAGGATATTCTTTACCATATTTATGGAAGAGATATTTCCAAGGAATTATTGACTGTGGAGCATAGCACGGATGGAATTAAGGTGTCCGGCTTTATCGGAAAGCCGATTATTAACCGTGGAAATCGTAATTTTGAGAATTATTTTATCAACGGAAGATATATCAAAAGCAATATCATCACGAAAGCCATCGAAGAGGCTTATAAGCCATTTCTGATGCAGCACAAATACCCCTTCACCTCCATATATTATGAGATTGATCCGGCGGTGATTGATGTCAATGTCCATCCGCAGAAGATGGAAATCCGTTTAAAAAATAGTGAAGAGATTTATCAGCTGACGTATCAGCTGATTCGCAATACCCTGTCCGGTAAGGAAATGATACCAAAGGTGCATCTTACCAATCAACAGGAGAGCAAGCAGGAAGCGGAACCGATCCCGGAGCCCTTCGAAGCAAACCGAAGAAAACAGTTTGAGGATAAGAGTAAGCCCACATTTATCAATTCGTCTTCCAATATTTCCTCATCCAATAATTCTTATGCAATTAATCCTTCATCAAATGATATTTCCAGAGGAGTATTGGATAAATCGGCTGTTTCCCAGCCCGAAAAAGTAACATCACAGAATTCATATTCGTACGGGAAAGGAATGAATCAACCATATCATAAGGTTGCAGAGACGAATACCGATTATATTACTGCCACGAAACCTCTCATACAGTCAGGCAGCCCGCTGGCAGGAGCCATAACTAGGGAGATTAAAGGGGCAGAACCGGTGAAAGCAGGCACTACAGGCGATTCAGCCACAATGTTTCAGTCACCTGTTGTGTCACAATCAGATCACCAGGAATATCTATTTCGTAAGGATGATGCGAATTCTACTTCAATAAATAAAACTATGAAGAATGATATAACATCCGGACTATATCAGGAAATTAATCAAGTACAAAACAAGGTAGAAATTAACAAGGGAGAAATAAACAGGGAAGAAATAAACAAGGAAGAAATAAACAAGAAAGAAATAAACAAGGAATTAGGCAAGGAAATAAACAGAGAATTTAGCAATGCATTGACTAACAATATCAATAATGAATGGACGGATGAATTCCCTGCAAATACAGCAGAAAATACTTTAAAAACTGGAATTACATTAGATTCAGACATTCAAGACGAACATACTGCATCTTCGATGAAGGCATCAGATTCCAAGATTATTTCCTCAGAGCAGATTACGTTATTTTCAGAGGCTTCTGCTTCCGAATCTGCACCGTTTCTTTCAAAGAAAGCGATGGAGGAGCACCGGATCATCGGACAGATATTTTCAACCTATTGGTTGGTGGAATATAAGAAGGAACTATATATTATTGATCAACATGCAGCCCATGAAAAGGTTTTATTTGAGAAAATAATGACATCAGCGAAATTAAAAACCTATGAGTCCCAGCAGCTACTGCCACCGATCGTTTTAACCTTAACCCTAAAAGAGCAGGAGATACTGGCAAAGCATGAAGAGGTATTAAACAGCCTTGGTTATGAGTTTGAACATTTTGGCGGGAATGAGTACTCTGTCAGAGCTGTTCCAGCAGACCTGTACAGCATATCGGAGAAGGAACTTCTTCTGGAATTCATCGATGCTCTTGCGGAGGATGTTCCCGGAGCTGCTTCTCATTCAAACTCAATACTGGAGCGGGCAGCCTCCCTATCCTGTAAATCAGCGGTAAAGGCCAATTATAAACTCTCCTACGAGGAAGCAGCTGCCTTAATCAAAGAGCTGTTAACCCTGGAAAATCCGTACCATTGCCCTCATGGAAGACCTGTTATCATATCTATGAGTCAATATGAGTTGGAGCGGAAATTTAAGCGCATTTTATAATTACACAATATTATTTGATCATTCAGGAAGGATATCCATGGAAAAAAAGCCGTTAATCATTTTAACAGGACCAACTTCAGTCGGTAAAACAGCACTTTCCATCGCTTTAGCAAAAGCTGTAGATGGCGAGATAATTTCTGCCGATTCCATGCAGGTGTACAAATACATGGATATTGGTACAGCTAAAATTTCCCAGGAACAGATGGGTGGAATTCCCCATTATCTGATTGATGAACTGGAGCCGGACGAGGATTTTAATGTGGTTCGTTTTCAGCAGCTGTCAAAGCACTATATGAACCAGATATATGCTAGGAATAAAATACCGATCCTGGTTGGAGGAACCGGTTTTTATATCCAGGCTGTGCTTTATGACATTGACTTTACGGAAAATGAAACGGATACCTCCTACCGAAGCTTTCTAGAGCAGTTGGTTCAGGAGAAGGGACCGCTTCACCTTCATTCCATCTTAGCCAAAGCAGATCCTGAGAGTGCAGAAACAATTCACCCGAATAACAGTAAGCGTGTCATCCGTGCTTTGGAATATCTGAAATTATCCGGAGGTAAAATCTCTGAGCATAATGAAGAGCAGAGGCAAAAGGATTCCCCTTACCAGTTCTGTTATTTTGTATTGAACAAGGACAGAGCCATGCTGTATGACACGATTAATAAACGGGTGGACATAATGCTTCAGGATGGTCTGCTTAATGAAGTAAAGAATCTGGCAGCGAGAGGTTATACCAGAGATTTGGTATCCATGCAGGGCCTTGGCTACAAGGAGCTGCTGGCATATCTCAATGGGGAATATACCTTGGAAAAGGCCATTGATATTCTGAAAAGGGGCACCAGACATTTTGCAAAACGTCAGCTTACTTGGTTTAAGCGGGAAAAGGATGTTATTTGGGTGGATAAGGATCAGTTTCCTACAGAGACCGAGGTGCTGGGATACATTCTTAGTAAATTGGATGAGCACTCCATTATTCATAGGAACATTGAATAGTACACTTTATCTATAGAATATATTCCATTGGTGTCATAATATAATTATGTAAACTAATGAGCTTTCAAGCTAAGGTAAGGCCTGCTTATATACCAAGCCATGTTACCTACTCAATGAACATAAATAGGAAAGACAAGCCAGATCAGGGAAGAAGTACTCCCGGAATTTACGGAGGATTATATATTGTCAGATTATAATTTATACAGTGTATATCAGAACCTTGGAATTGACGCTAAGGTACTTGATTACTGTGCAGATATTGAAAATGAATTACAGAGCCGATTCCAGGCAATTGATAAAATAGCAGAGCTTAACCAGATGAAGGTATTAAAAGCAATGCAGGATAACCGTCTGAGTGATGTACATTTTGCAGCTACAACCGGTTACGGCTATAACGATATGGGAAGGGATACCCTGGAAAAGGTATATGCAGATGTATTCCGAGCTGAGGATGCACTTGTAAGACCCCAGCTGATCAGCGGAACTCATGCGCTTACCGTAGCATTGTCCGGTAATTTACGACCGGGTGATGAAATCTTATCACCCGTCGGTAAACCATATGATACCCTGGAAGGCGTCATTGGTATCACCCCAACGAAGGGCTCCCTTGCGGAGTTCGGTATTACCTATGCACAGGTGGATCTGCTTCCCGACGGCGGTTTTGACTGGGAAGGCATCAAAGCAGCAATAAAGCCGAATACAAAGCTTGCCACCATTCAACGATCCAAGGGCTATGCCAGCCGTCCGACCTTATCCGTTCAGAGGATAGGCGAGTTAATCCGTTTCTTAAAGGAACAGAAGCCGGATCTGATCTGTATGGTAGATAACTGCTATGGTGAATTTGTTGATGTCCTGGAACCAACTGAGGCTGGAGCTGATTTGTGTGTGGGTTCCTTAATCAAGAATCCCGGCGGCGGTCTTGCACCAATTGGCGGTTATATTGTCGGAAAAGCGGAATATGTTGAAAATGCTGCTTACCGCTTGACGGCACCGGGTCTTGGTAAAGAAGTCGGGGCTACATTAGGTATCATTGCATCCATGTTCCAAGGTTTTTTCCTGGCTCCCCAGGTAGTTTCCGGTGCTTTAAAGGGTGCAATTTTTGCTGCAAATATTTATGAACGACTGGGATATCAGGTAATTCCTAACGGAAAGGAAGACCGTTTTGATATTATTCAGGCCGTAACTTTAAATTCACCGGAAGCGGTAATTGCCTTTTGCAAGGGAATACAGGCAGCAGCACCCGTTGACAGCTATGTTTCTCCAGAGCCCTGGGCTATGCCAGGATATAACTGTGATGTCATTATGGCTGCCGGTGCCTTTATACAGGGTTCATCCATTGAATTATCTGCTGACGCACCGATTAAACCGCCGTATACCGTATTCTTTCAAGGCGGCTTAACCTGGTATCATGCCAAATTCGGTATCCTGATGTCCCTGCAGAAGCTTTATGAAAAGGGAATTATCAAGCTATGACAGTAAGTGATGCTTGTCTGTCTCAGGCAATGGCATTTACAAAAAATGAGTTTTTCGTATACAAAATCCAGTTCTTATGATAAAATGAATGATGATTATGAAATATAAAAAAACCGGGATTTCCGGAAGGGGGAAACATACATGGCCAGAACAGCAAGAGCGTTAGGCAAGAATTATTGGGCATTATTTCTTTTAATATTACTCGGAATTGTTGTAGGAAGCTTCATCGGTCATTTATTAGGCGGTGTCAAATATCTGGATTGGATTGACAACGGGCTGCGTTTTTCTCTGGGAGATACCAAGGAATCCAGTGTCGTAACCTTAGATTTATTAGGGGTTCTGGTTATCAATTTCGGTTTCAGCCTGAATGTTACCATCGGTAGTGTAATCGGAGCAATCGCTTCCGTTTTCATTTATAAAAAATTATAATCAAGCTTTCATGATCCGACTGATTCCCTGGAGAGAGGTGTTAAGGAGGATCTATGCTAAAGAACTATCTGACAGTGAAAGAATTACCTTCATCCGAACGGCCTTACGAGAAATGTGAGAAGTACGGTGCATCTGTATTATCCGATGCCGAACTTCTGTCCGTAATTCTTCGGACAGGAACTAAAGAACAAAGAGTGATTGATCTGGCAGTGAATATATTAAATTATTCTACTGCCTGCCCTGGTTTAAAGGGGTTGAATTATCTCACTTTAAAGGAGCTTACCTGCATCAAAGGGGTAGGCAGGGTGAAGGCAATCGAATTGCTTTGCCTTACAGAGATTACGAAACGCATGTCAAAGGAAATCCATCTTGACGGTCTGAAGCTGGTAACACCACAAAGTGTTGCCGATTACTACATGCAGGATATGAGACATCTGACCAGGGAGCAGGTTATGCTCCTGATGATGGATTCTAAGAACAAAATCATAAAGGATATGATTATCTCGGAAGGAACGGTTAATACTTCCATTATGCCCACAAGAGAAGTATTCGTCCATGCCATGAAATATGAAGCAGTGAATATCATACTTCTTCACAATCATCCCAGCGGTGATCCCACACCGAGTGCCGAGGATATCAGAGTAACGAAAAAACTCTGTGAGGCCGGCAATTTAATTGGTATCACGCTTATGGATCATATTATTATTGGCGATAATAGATATATCAGTTTAAAGGAACAGGGAATATTTTAAAACAATTCACTTAAGATGACCGGATAGTACCGTTTTGCATCAATTCATGTCAGATATAGACCTGTTTACTACTTAAGTGAAATATATAGGAGGTTACAAAATTATGGCTTTAAAGGCATACGGAATAGATTTTGGGACAAGTACAATTAAAATATACAAAAAAGGACAGGGTATCGTATTGGATGAGCGTAATATCATTGCAGTCTCGAACCGAAAGAATGTCATTGCTACCGGGAATGACGCTTTTGAGATGTACGAAAAGGCTCCATCCAGCATTCTGGTTACGTATCCTGTACGAAACGGAGTTATAGCCGATGTAGCGAATATGATGGAGCTTCTGACCAGCTTTATGAAGCGAATCAGCGGAGGTAAGCACCTGGGCGCCACAGATTATATCGTTGCCACCCCTACCGACATTACTGAGGTTGAGCGTCGTTCCTTTTTTGATCTGATTGCCAGCTCTAACTTGAAGGTTGGCCATATTAAGATTGTTGAGAAAGCGATTGCCGATGCTGTAGGTGCCGGTCTTGATGTAATGACGGCAAAAGGAGTTATGATTGTCGACATTGGTGCGGATACTACTGAGGTTTCCATACTTTCGCTCGGAGGCATCGTACTTAGTAAATTAATCCCGGTTGGCGGAAATCGTCTGGATGAATCCATCAAGAATATGGTAAAGAGAAAATACAATCTTTATATCGGGGATAAAACAGCAGAGAACATCAAGAAAAAGCTGGCCTGTGCCCTTACCTCGGTTGAAGCTTCTGTTAAGGTATATGGCCGTGATGTAGTAACAGGTCTCCCTACGGAGATGGAGGTTAATTCCAGTGATGTATATGATGCCATCTCTGAATATCTGTATTCCATCATCGACGCAGTCAAAATTATCTTAGAGCGCACTCCACCGGAGATTTCCTCCGATATCATAGACAGCGGTATCTATATTACCGGTGGTTCTGCGAAAATATTCGCTTTGGATGAGCTGCTGCACAAGGAAACAGATCTTAAGATCAATATCTGTCCTGATTCCTCCAATACGGTAGTTAACGGACTGGGTAAAATCATGGAAGAGCATAAGCTTTCCTCCCTTGCTGATACCTTAAGATCCAAGACATTTTTAGGTTAAACCATATGCAATAGACGTCACAATATTGCATCAAGGCATAAGCTCAGTTACCTCTGACGGATACACATAGATGCACACAATTAACTTAGATAAATTATGTAATTAACTCATCTATGATTTAACGGTTTATCCAAAATAACAGTAATATAGGTATTAATTACTTGTATGATTTTTTACATTTCAATAGTAATATAATTTTTTATATGGAGACTTACAATGAGACGAAGGACGAAATTTAATATCAATCCGAAATATGTTCTCATCGTTTGCATTATTATATGTATCAGTTTGATTATCTTTTCCTTCCGGTTTGGCGATAAGCTATCACCAGTGAAAGAGGCGGTCGGATCGGTCATTACACCAATGCAGCGGGGAATTAATTCTGTAGGAACCTACATTTCCGATAAATTTGATAACTTCAGGAACATCAATGATCTGCAGACCGAGAATGTAAAGCTCAAAGAGCAGGTTAATATTCTATCCTATGATAATCAGCTCCTGCTTCAGGATAAAAAAGAGCTGGATCAACTAAGAAAGCTTTATAAGCTGGACCAGCAGTATATTGATTATCCGAAGGTAGCAGCAAGAGTTATCAGCAAAGATACGAACAATTGGTATAGTACTTTTACCATCGATAAGGGAACCAAGGACGGGCTGCAGAAGAATAATAATGTAATTGCAGGCAACGGTCTGGTTGGTATCATAACTGAGGTACATTATAATTATTCAAAAGTCAGATCCATCATTGACGATAACAGCAATGTATACGGTGAGTTTTCCAAAACCTCCGATACCTGTGTCGTAAAGGGTGATCTTCAGCTCATGGATAAAGGTAAGATCCGAGTGGAAATGATTAATAAGGACGCCGAAATCAGTGACGGCGATGAGGTTGTTACCTCCAAAAAGAGTTCCAATTATCTGGATGGCATATTAATTGGTACGGTCAGTAACATCGTACTCGATCCCAGCAATATGACAAAGACGGCATATCTGACTCCGGTTGTGGATTTTGAACGCTTAGAGGAAGTATTGATCATCACTGAATTAAAGGAACCTTTAATAGATTAAGACAAAGTAGGTATCTGAGTGAAACGTTTGTTAGTTTATTTTATAGAAATCATAATATGCTTTATCATCCAGAGTGCAATGTTTCATTACATAGCGCTTGCTAATATCATGCCGAACCTGCTTTTGATTTTGGTGGTTTCCACAGCGCATATGCGGGGAAGATTACCCGGAATGTTGATTGGATTATTCAGCGGATTACTGGTTGATCTGATGTATGGAAATTATATCGTCGGACTATGCGCCTTATTATATCTGGTGATCGGATATTTAGTCGGTATGACGCATCGATTCTATTCCAATGATGACTATACACTGCCGATCATAATCGTTGCAGTCAGCGATTTCTTATATGGATTCTTATATTATGTATTTGAATTTTTACTTAGAGGCCGTCTGAATCTTCTTTTTTATCTCAGAAGGTTAATATTACCCGAAATTGTATATACGGTTGCAGTCTCTATTTTTCTATACAAGCTGTTACATATGATAAACAACCGTTTAGAGCATAATCCGGACGAGGAGGTATAAGCTTGTTTGACGTATTCATGGACTATGTGAAAAAAATCTTTAAATCAAGACTGTTTCCGATTACTGTGGTATATATTGTTTTATTTGCAATTATCATAAATCAGTTATTTGTCATTCAGATTGTGAAAGGACCTACGATTGAAGCGGAAAGTGGGCTTTTAGATACCAAAGAAAGAACTATCGACAGTACCCGCGGTAATATTTATGACTGTAACGGAGTACTACTGGCTTCCAATAAATTATCATATTCTGTTGTAATGGAGGATATCACCACCTCGAATGATAATTACAATGCAATCATTAACCAATTAATCAAGATAATTGAGAAAAATGGTGATACTCTTGATACTGATTTTGGCATTACCATCAATGATAAGGGTGATTTTGAATTTACTGTTTCTGAATCTGCTTTAACCAGATTTAAGAAAGCTGCTTACACCTATGCCCTTGAGAATAAGGAATTGACGCAGGAGCAGACCGATGCTACGGCAAAGGATGTTTTTGAATTTTTGCGTTACGGTACGGATATTTACCCGATGTTTAATATTTCGGATAAATATTCGGATGAAGAAGCATTAAAAATCATGAGTATCCGCTTTGCGTTATTGTGTAATTATCCTAAATATCTTCAGGTAACCATTGCTTCCAATGTCAGTGAAGCTACTGTTGCTGCAGTAATGGAGAACAGTGCTGATTTACAAGGTGTTGACATTAAGCAGCAGCAAAGCCGTTTTTATTATGAAAGTCAGTATTTTGCCCATATCATCGGTTATACCGGTAAAATCAGTGCCGATGAACTGGCAGCAAATGGTGATAAATATACTTCCTCAGACGTTATTGGCAAGACCGGTTTAGAAAAGCAAAGTGAAGCTGAGCTTGCAGGAACCAAAGGAAAAGAGATATTAACCACCGATTCCAATGGTAAAGTAGTCAATGTAGAAGAGACTATCGCACCCAAAGCTGGAAATGATATTTATTTAACCATTGACAGTAAGCTCCAGAAAAGTGCGTATGATTTACTGGAAAGGGAGATTACACAGATTCTTCTGGACAGTATCGTTCCTGATATGAATTACGGAAGTAAAGGTGTGAGCGCAACTAACATCACCATACCGATATATGAAGTATATAATGCACTGATTAACAATAATATCATTGACGTTAATGCCTTTAATGATTCGAATGCAACTGATCTTGAAAAAGCGACCCGCGACAAATATATCACAGCTCTGAACGATGTATACTCAAAGCTTGACGAGTACCTGAATAAGGACAGCACCATAACGAATGATAAAACTGGTGATATGGAGAATTTCCTTGATTATTTCTATCAGGAATTAACGACGCAGAAGATTCTGGTAAAAAGCAAAATTCCGGCAAATGATGCAACCTACAATTCTTATGTAAATAACAAAATCAGCTTAAGTAAATTCCTGCAGTATGCGCTCGCTAATAATTGGATTGATTTATCAATTCTCAAAGTCGGGGATGAGTATCACAGTACGGATGAATTGTATCAGCAATTAATATCCAGTACGAAGGAACTCTTAAAAAATGATGACACATTCAATAAATTAATCTATCGAAATTTAGTATTTTCATATAAATTAACAGGAACTGAAATTTGTCTTTTATTATTTGACCAAGGTGTGTTAAAATATAATGCAGATGATATAAAAAGCCTAAAAAATGGCAGTATTTCCGCTTATTCCTTTATCAGAAGCAAGCTGGAAGCACTTGAGATTACGCCAGGTATGCTTGCTTTAGAGCCCTGCAGCGGATCAGTCGTCATTACCGATGTTAATACTGGTGAAGTATTAGCTTTAGTGACCTACCCAAGCTATGATAACAACCGGCTTGCGAATAAAATTGATTCAAATTATTATTCAAAGCTGTTAAAGGATAATTCTTTTCCTTTGATTAACTATGCATTGAAGAACCGAATAGCACCAGGTTCTACCTTTAAGATGGTGACCTCCGTTGCTGCCCTTGAGGAAGGGGTTACGACTCCTGCAGAGCATATTTATGACGAAGGAATATTTGATAAAATTACACCGGCAGCAAAATGTCATATTTACCCTGGTACCCACGGTTCCGTAGATCTCTCGGATGCCCTGAAGGTTTCCTGTAACTATTTCTTCTATTGGATGGGCTATAAGCTAAGTCTTGATAGTAATAATAATTATAATTCAGAACTGGGTCTTTCCAAGCTTGCAAAGTATGCAACCCTTTTTGGTCTGAATGAGAAATCCGGCATTGAACTTGATGAATCCCAGCCGGCGATCTCGACAGAAGATGCAGTACGTTCTGCAATCGGACAAGGTAATAACGATTTTACTCCTGCCGTATTAGCAAGATACATTACTACGATTGCAAACCGGGGAACCTGCTATAACCTTACCGTCCTGGATAAGGAAGTTGATAAGAGCGGTAACATTGTGAAGAATTACAGCGCGACCGTCAACCATAAGTTAAACATTAGTGACAGTACCTGGAATACAGTATATCAGGGTATGTATTCTGTCGTAAATTCCAATGGCGGATCAGTCCAGCCTATATTTAACGGTTTTGGTGTCACGGTTGCAGGAAAAACCGGTACTTCCCAGGTAAGTAAATCAAATCCGAATAATGCGTTATTCTTATCCTTTGCACCATATAATAAGCCGCAGATTTCAGTAACTACAGTAATTCCGCGAGGATATACCTCCCATAATGCAGCAAGATTAAGTAAGAATATTTATTCCTATTACTTTGGTCTTGCAGATGAACAAACCTTATTGGACAGTTATAATAAATCCACTTCCAATGGCGGTACAGCCTTAGAATAGACAACGTAATCACCTAAATTACGTGTTAAATAAATCCGGATATCCTACCGGAAAGGAGTTATGTAATGAATAATTCAGTTATGATAAAAGGTAATAAGTATGGCATCATAGTTGTATTAAGTCCTGATGTGCCTTTTGAGGAATTGAAGCTTCTGGTTGCTGAGAAATTTAAAGAATCCAGTAAATTCTTTGAAAATGCCAAGATGGCCATAACCTTCGAGGGTCGTAAGTTAACCAACGAAGAGCAGAAGGATATTCTTGACATTATTGGTGAGAATACGGATATGCATATTGTCTGCGTCATGGATACGGATGCAGAGAGGGAGGAAAGCTTCCGCAAAACCGTTGAACAGAAGCTCATGGAATTATCCAACAATACCGGTCAGTTCTACAAAGGAATTCTCAGATCCGGTGCTTCCTTAGAGTTTGAAACCAGCGTAGTCATCATTGGTGATGTCAATCATGGAGCCAGAATTGTATCGAAAGGGAACATCATCGTCTTAGGTTCCCTTAAGGGTACCGCTTTCGCCGGTGCAACGGGTAATAACAATTCCTTTGTGGTAGCACTTGATATGAGTCCTACCCAGATCAGAATTGCGGATACCATTGCCCGGGCCCCTGATAAGCCGGTAAAGGATGAAGTAAAGGAAGCAAAGATCGCATTTCTGGAAGATGGAAATATTTATATTGAACCGCTCAATAAGAGTATCTTACAGGATATTCGTTTATAAGCGAGCCAATGATATAAAGGAAAGTTTTATTAATACGAGGGAGGGAATTCCTTCCTAAGACATGGAGGATTAGAAACGAATGGGAGAAGTAATCGTTGTAACATCAGGTAAAGGTGGCGTAGGAAAGACCACCACTACCGCTAATGTTGGTACAGGCTTAGCAATGCTTGACAAGAAAGTTGTATTAATTGACACAGACATAGGCTTAAGAAACTTAGACGTTGTCATGGGGTTAGAAAACCGAATTGTTTATAATCTGGTAGATGTTATTGAAGGAACCTGTCGTATCCGCAATGCCCTGATCAAAGATAAGCGCTATCCTAATTTATATTTACTGCCGTCAGCACAGACAAGAGATAAGAATGCCGTTACACCGGAACAGATGAAGAAGCTGGCTGACGAGCTAAGAGAAGAATTCGATTACATATTAATGGACTGTCCTGCCGGTATTGAACAAGGCTTCAAGAATGCAATAGCCGGAGCAGACAGGGCATTAGTTGTTACCACTCCTGAGGTATCAGCAGTCAGAGATGCAGACCGTATCATCGGTTTATTGGAAGCAAATGATATGAAACAGACGCATCTGATTGTTAACCGTATTCGTATGGATATGGTAAAACGTGGAGATATGATGTCCAGCGATGATGTCTGCGAGATTCTTGCAGTTGATCTGATTGGCATTGTTCCGGATGATGAGAATATCGTTATCTCCACAAACCAGGGTGAACCTTTAGTAGGCTCTGACTCACTTGCTGGAAAAGCATACATGAATATCTGCAAAAGAGTAATCGGTGAAGAAGTTCCTTTCCTGGATTTAGAAGAAAGACAAGGATT
>DATMUM010000145.1:0-3779 GCA_035564175.1 Mobilitalea sp. | reverse complement strand
ATGAATATATATACAGCGGTATTCATTTAAAATACTGAAAGCAGCCTTTTGACACTCTAATCAGTAATTTAAATATCAGTTTGTACGTTCTTCCGCTTCCGTCTGGAAAATAATATGGGGTGGCACTTATTGTCGAAACGTGTTATAATTGTCAACTGTGAAATGACACCTTGATGACAACATGCTTATTAACGGGTGAGCTGGCTTATCAATTCATCTTGTTAATGAGTGAAGCTGATTTTAAGCTTCATTTCAATAGGATAGGAGACATCTATGGAAGTTCAAAAAATTAGTGATACAAAATCACCGGCAGTAAGAAATTCGAGTTTCGAACTCTTAAGAATATTATGTATGTTCATGATTGTAGCATACCATTACAATATACATGGTAACAGCAGTAACATCTTTCAATCCGATTTCAGCCTGAATCAGTTATATTCCATCATATTTGGTTCATGGGGGTTACTCGGCGTAGACTGCTTCATATTTATCAGTGCATATTTTCTTGTAGATTCAAAGAGGTTCAGTTCTAAAAAATTAGTTAAAATATTTTTCCAGACGATTCTGTATTCAACGGTAATGGCATTCATACTATATGCAAGTGGTACGGTAAAATTTGTTCCAATGGATTTGTATAAATCCATTCTGGCACCGTTTTTCAATCTGTATTGGTTTGTTACGGCTTACCTCATGCTGTATCTGATCTACCCATTTTTAAATAAAATCATTCACAGCATGGATAATCGTTATTTATTAAAATTCCTGATTATATTAACCATTTTAGTACCGGTATATAAGACGGTAATCAGTGAAGCTTCCATCGGCAGCTTCCTGTTTGTAATATATCTGTATATACTCATGGGATATCTTAAGAACAATCCTGGCAATTGGTTTGAAAAGCATGCAAAGAGCGGCTTTATCTGGACCAGTTTAGCTATTATATTCTTTGCGGTTATAACTTCCGTTTTAGGAACGAAGCTTGATTCCGATACGGTACAGAATTATACCGATATGTTCATTAAGCGGTTTTCACCGGCTATGATACTGGATGCGATATTCCTGTTTTATATTTTTAAGAATTTAAAAATAAAGAGTTCAAAATTCATCAATAATGTTGCGAAAACAACACTGGGTATCTATCTGTTCCATGAAAATCCTGTACTGGGTAAGGTTTTATGGGATAAGATCCTTAAGATCAAGACGGTTTACCACTCACCTATGTTTTTGGTTTATATGTTTATTTCCGTTGTTGCGCTGTTTGTTATTGGTGCAATCATTGATTACCTCCGTATCAAGCTTATCGAAGAACCGTTGTTTAATAGAAAAATAAAATGCTTAGATTTCTGCTATTCGAAGATAGATGCATGGATGAATAATGATTGACGAAGAATGCGAAATTATCTGATAAAAGAATGTCAAATCAATTTACTTAATAATAATGGGATGTTGCAAAACTAATGAATTTTGCAGCATCCCCTTATTTAACAAGTGAAGTAAAATTCCTGCTTAGATTAACTGATAAAGCAGATGATACTTAACACATTTATAAAATCAGTGTTTTTTCTTAATTTCATAAGATTCCAATACCTGCTGCCGAAGCTTATCGCTGGCAGGAGCTTTGGAATGTCTTTTTATTTTAGCAACCAATTTAACAACTTCATACCATAATACGGATACAGCCGCAATCGCAGCAACAGTAAGGGCCTGACTTGCACTTAAAGGATATAATTTCAGGATGGTATGCAAGGGTGAATAGAGTAAAATAATAAGTCCTGCAATGGTTCCTATATTGACAATCCACATAACCTTATCTTTGATCAGATTTTTCAAGGACTGAATGGCAAAGTCAGTGTTTGAACTGTTAACCTGTACCAGGAAGAGATTGGAAAGCATGATAACTGCTAAGCCCATGGAACGGGCAAGGGCGGCATTATCAGGATTTTGCTGTAACATATAATAGTATAATCCAAAAGAAGAAGCAAAGATAACCAATCCCTGCAGAATACTTTTAATAAGTAAATTCGGCGTCAGAATTTGCTCTTTCGGATTTCTTGGTTTACGGTTCATGATATCCTTTTCCGCGGGCTGCCTCTCTAAAACGATGGAGCAGGTCGGGTCTATGATTAGTTCCAGGAGAACAACATGCAGCGGAAGCAGAAGTAAGCTAGCCGGGCTAATATTAAGCAACGGTGCTAAAAGTGATGCAAATGCAATCGGGATATGGATGGTAAATACATAACCGACAGCCTTACGGATATTGTCATAGATTCTTCTGCCATCCTTTATGGTATCAACGATGGTAGAGAAGTTGTCATCCATTAATATAAGATCGGCTGCTTCACGGGATACCTCGGAACCTCGTTTGCCCATCGCAATTCCGATGTCAGCATATTTTAATGCCGGTGCGTCATTCACACCGTCTCCTGTCATAGCAACGATTTCACCGTTATCTTTAAATGCCTTTACGATACGCATCTTATGCTCTGGAACAACACGTGAGAATATACTTACATCCTTAACATGTTCTCTAAGCTCCTCATCCGTCATTTTATTTAACTCATCACCGGTTATGATATGGTCACTGTTCGGCATGCCGATCTGCTTTGCGATGGAACTTGCAGTAATACCATTATCACCTGTTATCATAACAACCCTTACGCCTGCACGGGTACAATGTTTAATATCTTCCTTCACGGATTCTCTTGGCGGATCAGCTAGGCCGATCAGTCCGCAGAACGTAAGGGAACAATCCGTAATTGAGGATGGGATTACTTCCTCGTTCTGAGGATACATAACTCCGACAGCAATCACGCGAAGTCCCTGTTTTGAAAGCTCTACGATTTTGTTCTCTGTCTGTTTGCGCTGCGCTTCCGTCATATTACATATGGTAAGTATTCGTTCGGGAGAGCCCTTCGCCGCTATGATGATTTCATCATCATGATACCAGACGTGGCCCATCATTTTCAGTTCGTTCGTAAAGGCGTACTCGGTAATCAATCTACCGCTGAACAAATGCTCTTTCGATATATCCAGACTCTCGCAGTAGGAGAGCATTGCCTTTTCCATTGGATCGTAAGCATCTGTCTCGCAGGCAAGCCCCATCATATGGGATAGGCCATGGCTGTCACCGTTCATTGCCCATGTTTCCCTTACGGTCATTTGGTTCATCGTAATTGTTCCGGTCTTATCAACGCACAGTACGGAAACCGCGCCCAATGTCTCAACAGCTGGAAGCTTACGTACAAGGGATCTCTTTTTCGCAAGTCTCCAGGCACCCATGGAAAGGAATACGGTAAGGATAACCGGAAATTCTTCCGGAATCATTGCCATAGCAAGTGTTATTCCTGATAGGATACTTTCTATCACGCGGTCCTTGAATGTATGATCAGTAATATTAAAATATGTTATAATTCCAACTAATACAAATAGTACGGCAGCGATTACCGCACATGTTTTAACCAGACTTCCTGTCTGCTTTTGAAGTGGTGTGGGATTATCCGGTGCTGCTGCTACGTTCGAACCGATTTTGCCATACTCCGTTGCTGCACCGATTTTGTCTACAAGAATCGTAGCGCTCCCTTGGGTGACTAACGTTCCGGCGTAGCAGTAATCCATGCGCCAGTAATCGGTTGTCGGCTCAGCGGTGTCGACCGTCATCTTCCAAACGCCTTCGGCTTCACCGGTTAAGGAAGATTCATCCACGCAAAGATCGTTTGCCTGAATAACTTTACCATCCGCGGGTATTTTTACACCTTCAGCAATAATCATCAGATCACCCG
>DATMUM010000144.1:0-6100 GCA_035564175.1 Mobilitalea sp. | reverse complement strand
GATATCGGTTGTGGAATTGGTAAATGAAAGCACATCTCAGACATTGGCCAGATCAATTAACACGGTTCTTATGACAGCAGTCTGCATACTGATTATTCTGGTTGCTTCAACAATCTTTCAAATCAATTCCATCATGGAATTCTCATTGCCAATGCTCTTCGGTGTAATTACCGGATGTTATTCTTCCATCTGTGTTGCCAGTACATTATGGGCAATCTGGATGAGAAGAAAGGAAAAGGCCGAGGTACTACAGAAAAACTAATTAGTAACAGTCCGTAGCTTTATTAATTACTTGCAGGTACTTTGATCTTTATATATAATAAATGTAACATCAGTTTATAACATGTTAGAAATCATATAAATTATATTACATTTATATATTTAATTAGGAGTTTGCTATAACGATAGATCAAGATAACGAGGAGGAATGAGTATGTCTGAACACCTGATGATTAAGTCTTTGCTGGACTTAAAGGAAACAATTGCTGCCGAAGTCTTTACCGGCTGTATTTACCCGTGGGAGGTACTTGGCAGGATTAAGAGTGAAATTCTTAAGCTTGGCGCGACTTTATCCTCTGACGAATATACTAAAATCGGTGAGGATGTCTGGATAGCCAAATCAGCAAAGATAGCACCGACTGCCTCCATCAGCGGGCCCACTATTATATGTAAGGATGCAGAGATCAGGCATTGTGCATTTATCCGGGGCAGCGCTATTGTTGGTGAAGGTGCAGTCGTAGGAAATTCAACGGAGCTTAAGAATGTCATCCTATTTAATAAGGTTCAGGTGCCTCATTACAATTATGTCGGTGATTCCATTCTCGGCTATAAAGCTCATATGGGTGCAGGCTCCATTACCTCCAATGTGAAGTCCGATAAATCCCTGGTTGCTGTTCATTCAGGAGATCTAAAGCTTGAGACAGAACTTAAGAAATTTGGCGCCGTTCTTGGTGACAATGTTGAAGTCGGTTGTAACAGCGTTCTTAATCCCGGTACGGTCATCGGAAGAAATGCTAATATTTATCCGCTTTCTATGGTAAGGGGATATATTCCCGAAGCCAGCATTTATAAAAAGGCCGGAGAGGTAGTTACCAAATATTAATGTTATCGCAATAAATACGAATAGAACGCAGCAGCAATACTTTTTGGTATGGCTGCTGCGTTTTGCTATATTGGATGTCTACTCTTTATAAACAATAAGTGTCATTTACATCCCTTAGCGTTTATATAATATATCATAGATTTATTTGCTAAGGGGATGCAGTAGATGGCGAAAGTCATATTGAATGCCGGCCATGGCGGTAGTGATGCAGGAATTATTTATAAGGATAGAAAGGAAAAAAATGATAATTTAAAATTAACTCTTGCCGTTGGTGAGATTCTGATGGAAAACAATATTGAGGTGTATTACCCGAGAATGACGGATGAATTTATATCTCCGGTAGTCAGAGCAAATAATTCTAATCTGGTAGGTGCGGATTTACTAATTACTATTCATCGTGGGGCAGGGCCTTTTCCGAATACCTCTTCGGGTGCCGCGGCATATATTTACGAAGAAGTCGGAATTAATGCAGAAGCAGCTGTGATTATATTAAATAATCTTGAAAAGATAGGATTTCATAATAACGGGAGCAGCTTTCGCGATGTGTATCTTCTCAGGTATACCAATATTCCATCCTTTGAATTGATAGTCGGTTACATCAATAACGATCATGATAACGAACTGTTTGATACCCATTTTGATGAAATTGCTCTTGCAATTGCTGATGGGATTATGGAATTACTAATTTATTAAATATAGGTTGGCCATTGCATATGGGGTCATTTTAAATCATATTAATTAATTATCTCAGATTGTGGTGGTAATTATATGGATAAATCCTCTGTAATTAAAAAAATATTAGTGATTATTCTATTCCTATTATTATCTATAAATATAGCAAAAAACTTATATGAAATCACTATGGTTTCCTCCATGGATAATCATGTATATGTACCAATCTTAATGTATCATCAGGTGAAAGGCACTAATCTGGGTAAAGACGTAATCAGCCCTTATGAATTTGAATGTGATCTGAAATTCTTGAAGGATAATAACTATAATACCATAACCATGTCCCAGTTAGTTGATTATGTTTACAATGATGTCGATTTGCCGGAAAATCCTATCATACTGTCCTTTGATGATGGTTATCTGAATACTTATAAAAATGTTTATCCTCTGCTGAAAAAATATAATATGAAGATTGTATTATCCATCGTTGGGAAAAGTACGGATGATTTCTCAAGGGTAGTAGATACGAATATAAATTATGCCCATATGACCTGGGATCAGATCAAAGAGGTACAGGAATCCGGCTTGGTTGAAATTCAAAATCATTCCTATAATATGCATAAGGTACGTAACGGAAGATATGGCTGCAGTCAGATGCTGAATGAATCCTTTACGGATTACGAGCAGTTTCTGATGGAGGATGTAAATCAGCTTCAGGATAGGATATACACGAATACGGAGAGTACACCGAACACCTTTACCTATCCTTATGGTAAATACAATGATAATACCAATCTTATTCTGAAGGAACTAGGCTTTAAGGCGACCCTTTCCTGCCGGTTTGGGGTTAATGTCATTGACAAAGACCCGGAAAGCCTGTTTGAACTTAAGAGAATATGCCGTTCACACAACCGCAGCGTTGGCAAATTGATTAAAGAAGCAATGGAAACATTGAAATATAGTAAGGATTAACATTTTGCATCATGCTGGGAATAATTAATCTTATGCTCGATTGAAAAAATTGGTAATCTGGGCTATAATTAAGAACATATATTCGAGAAAACAGGTAGAAGAAGAAAGAATACTGCTTTTTCCGTTGCGAAAGAAACGATAGGAACCATTACCTTTACCGAAGAGGAAACGAAGATGCTGCTGGACGGAAAAGGTCCTGAGGATTTTTCTGAGGATTTCCTGCAGAAGGTTAACAGAATTGCATTATTCGACTGGAAAGAAGGTTTGCCAAGGAATATCAGGGCGATCATTTATGTGGCGGACATATTCGGAGCAAGTAAATTGAATTACCAGTCGGACTAATCTCTTAACTCGTAATACAGCCAGAGAAGCAGTAATTTATATAGTTAAACATCGATTATTTTATATCAAAACAGGCGCAGCTAACTTTAACAATTTCTTGTTGAGGAAAGCTGCGCACTTAGATTATTTTTGCGTCTTGAATTGAGGAGACAAAGTTTACACTATGATTGTCTTAACGGATGGCTTATCTCATAGCTGCCTGTCTTAAGCTGTATGACTAAATTATTTTCCTTCTCATAGTAATAAAGTTCAGATTTCTCCAGAGCTGTACCGTTAACAACAACATTCGTATTATTTACATCTGACAGCACCAGCTCTGCCTGAGCATTAAATGGTATACGGAAGGTATAATGCAGACTATCATCTACATAACTCCAACCACTTTCATATAACCCTGCTGCCGTATTTATGGATGCCTTGGCATATCTTAAGCGAATATCGGGCTGTGGAGCTAAACGTATTCTTCTGAAGCCCGGATATTCTTCCATGGGTTTTATCCCGCACATATTGCGGTACATCCATTCAACAATGGAACCATAAGTATAGTGGTTCAAAGAATTCATTCCTAGTTCGCCAAACTTACCGTCAGGAAGTAATGAATTCCATCGTTCCCATATGGTCGTAGCCCCAAGTTTAATCTCGTATAGCCAGCTTGGAAAATCCTCATTCAACAGAAGTCTGTAAGCCAGGTCATTATATCCGTTTTCTGATAATACCCTGCAAAAATAGGGAGTTCCAACAAATCCTGTCTTTAAATAGTAATTATTATCCTCTAAGTTTTTCCTAAGCGAATCAACGATTCTTTTCCTTGATCTTTCTGGAACAAGGTCCATAAATAGCACAAGTATATAAGCCGTCTGGGTATCTGCCACAAGACGTCCTCTTGGTGTGACAAACTCCTCACAAAAGGCTTGTTTTACCTCCTTTGATAGCTTTTGATATTCTTCTGCCAGGTCTTCCTTTCCCAGAACCTTGGCAGCTTTTGCTACAAGCTCTGCGGAATAGGCGTAAAAGGCAGTGGCGATCAGTGCGTTAGGTGTTCCTCCGAAGGGATTAAAATCTCCTTGTCCATCCAAGGCCAGCCAGTCACCAAAATGGAAACCGGTATTCCATAACCTGCTTCCATCATCATTTTTCCTTATATAATCAACATAATCCTTCATACTACTTAACTGCTGCTCTAAAATAGCTTTATCGCCATAGTGCAGATACAAATTCCAAGGTATCACGGTTGCTGCTTCTGACCATGCACAAGATCCTCCGGACAGAAAATCGTTTTGATCTTTTTTGCTCATGCCAAAGCTCGGTACTGTATGAGGAACGATCCCGCCAATACTTGATTGTTCTTTTGCCAGATCATAAAGGTATTTATGAAAGAAAGCATCAGAATCCATATTAAAGCATGCAGTGCCGGAGAACATCTGAGCATCGCCTGTCCACCCCATTCTCTCATCGCGCTGCGGACAGTCAGTCGGAACATCAAGGAAATTTCCCTTCTGTCCCCACAGTGCATTTTGGAATAGTCGATTTACCATAGGATTTGAAGTTTCTATCTGTCCTGTTTGTTCCAGATCAGAGTAAAGAACACATCCGGTGAAATCTTCTGGATTTACTTCACCCGGCCACCCCTCCACCTTTACATATCGAAAGCCGTAGAAGGTGAAATGAGGCTGTACTTCCACCGGTTGGCCACTCGATATATACTTAAATTCTGCTTTCGCTGAACGTAGATTCTCCCGATAAAAACAGCCTTCCTGCATTTCCTCGCCGTACTGGAGACATATCATGCTGTCCTTAGGAGCATGAAGCTTAAAACTAACCCATCCCACCATATTCTGTCCCATGTCAAGTACAACTTCACCTTTTGGAGTAATTATAACCTTAACAGGCTTTCGTTTTTCCTTGATACGTACAGGAATACTCCTTCGAGCCTCCAGCAGGTTGAAATCAATATTGATGTAGCGAACCCCCATCCAATCATTGTCGGTAGTGGAATCACAGGACCATGATTCCAGAAATTTATTTGCATCCTGAAATTCTCCATCATAGATATTACTCTCAAGGATATAAGACGTTGTTGCCTTCCAACTTTCATCAGAGTATATGATTTCAGTGCTGCTGTCAGTATAAGTAATAACAAGCTCGCATAGATAAGCAAAGCTGTCACCGTAATGGCCTTGGGGTTCCCCTTGAAATCCGAAACGGCCCTTATACCAGCCATTTCCCAGCATGGCACCAAGAACATTGTACCCCTTGTTTACCAGGCCTGTAACATCAAAGGTCTGATATTGAATCCAGTGATTATAGCTATTGCAATACGGCGTCAGGTATTCGTCCCCAACTCTTTTCCCATTCATTTCTACCTCATATAGCCCTAGTCCACAGACATAAAGTCTTGCCTGAGCTACCTCTTTGGATATACGAAAGCTTTTTCTTAAGAGGGGATTAATGGATTTATCCTCCCAATCAGGGGTAATCCATTTACCTATCCAAGGTCCATTTATCTTGGAGGTTTCAAACCAGGCAACAGGGCTGATAACGTCACCGCAGTCAGTCCATACATGTACCTTCCAGTAATACCTGGTACAGGGGGCTAGATCCATTTGCAATGTATAGCCGATGCTGTCAATGTCATCCCTTTTGCCGCTGTCATATAGTACATTTAAGAAAGCTTGGTCATATGCGACTTCCACTTGACAAGCTTCTTGAATTGTTGCACCCTCAGCCTCCGTAATCCAGCTTAAGCGTGGCTTGTTCAATTCATATCCGATTGGATTCACAATGCGGTTACATTTCATGTTTACGATTCTCATAGAAATCCTCCTCTTTAAAATGTTTGAATTCTTTTTTGAGATATAAAATTGATTCGAATGTCAGTGCGCCTAGCTAAGGGCGACTTAATTTAATGGGTGGAACCCCCATCTGATAAAGTGTAGCCGCACCATCAGTAGCGAGTCTTGGATTTGTAACAGTAATGTTGCAGATTAAGCGTAGACAGCCAGGAAGTAGGGC
>DATMUM010000143.1:0-4032 GCA_035564175.1 Mobilitalea sp. | reverse complement strand
TTCTGAGCAAAAAAATACATGACTGTGCGGAGTGTGAAAACTATCCTTGCGATGTATTTATGCAAAGAAAAGGTCTGCCTCAAGAAGATGCAGAAAATGAACAGAAGGAGCTATTTAATCAGAGGGAATATCAAGATTACTTGCTTGCATATGATAATAAATCAAGATTGGATAGGAAACGAAAGAGTACAAATTGATTTACAGGCAGCCGGCTGGTCAACAGCAGCTATAGTTAACACATGGCTGACTGAAATCTTGTTTGCTGATTTAGGGACAATTCATGTACATACGTTAATAATTCATGGAATTCATGATAAAATTGTTCCTTTTGAATTAGGCGAAATACAGCATCAGATGATACACAGTTCCAAGTTAATTCCGTTTAAATATAGCGGCCATGCATCGTTCTATGATCAGAAGGTTGAGTTTAATGATGTACTTGTCAGATTTATAGAAGGTTAATGCAGGATATAATTGAAGTTCCCATATGCGAATAATTTCAAATGCCCTTCAAAAATTAATTAACTTAATTTAATTATAGTGAGAGCCTGACTGATCGAATTTCAAAAACCAGTCAGGCTTATATTAATTGTCTCCTCGTTCCAATAACCACCAATGGTCTCGTAGAGGGTTCGATATTGAAATACTCATCTTAAGATTTTTTATGAAATAAGTTTAAGGTTTTTATTGATAAAACCGAATGTTATATTATTATTGAGGCTGAATGAGATCATGTTGCAAAATCTCAGCCGCTAATAAATTGTGGGAGAAGAATTTGAAATGGCGGAAATATCGTTCGATGGTGTTAAAAAATATATGGATACAACCCTTGTTCTAAAAAATATAACATTTATGGTAACAGAGGGTGAAAAAGTAGGTATAGTAGGTGAAAACGGTAGTGGTAAGTCTACGATTCTTAAATTGATTGCCGGGATATTAGAACTAAACCACTGTGCCGGCTACCCGTATGCCCCGGTTCCTCCCGGCTATGATGAAGGTTGGGTGAGAATTTCCAAGGATACCAACTGTGCTTATCTTGAGCAGATACCGCAATATTCAGATAATATGAAGGTTATCGATGTCTTAAACTTAAGCTTTGATGATGTGCACAGAATTGAAAAAGAGATGCATGAATTGGAATTGAGCATGCAGGAACTGGACGGTGTTGAACTAAAAAAGACCTTATCAAGATACAGTGAGCTGGTTCAGTTATATGAAGTTAAGGGTGGCTATGATATCGAGGAAAAGTTAAATAAGATATGTAAAGGCTTACAATTTGAAGAAAGCTTCCTGCAGCAGGATTTTAATTCGTTAAGCGGAGGGGAGAAAACAACGGTAATTCTGGGTAAGCTGCTTATTGATGCACCGGATGTATTGCTGCTGGATGAGCCAACCAATCATCTGGATATGGATTCGGTTGAATGGCTGGAAGGCTATATAAAAAACTATAAGGGTATCGTTATTGTCGTTTCACATGACCGGTATTTTCTGGACCATACGGTCATGAAAATTATCGAGGTTGAGAATAAGGAATGTGAGACCTATATGGGGAACTATTCCGACTTTGTAAGGCAGAAGGATGAAAACTTACGAATTCAATTCAACGATTATAAAGATCAGAAGAAGCAAATTGAGCACATGGAACAATCGATTAAGGAACTAAGAGAATGGGCGAAGAGAGCAAATAATGAGAAATTCTATCGAAGAGCAGCAAGTATGCAAATTAAACTTGATAAGATGGAACGGGTTGAAAAGCCGGTGATCGACAAGCAAAATATGAAGATGAATATTCAGACAAGCGAGCGCTCAGGAAAGATTGTGGTTAAGGCTTTCGAGCTGTGTAAAAACTTTGAAAATAAAACCATATTCAAAAATGCCGGTCTGTTAATTCAATACGGTGAAAGAGTTGCATTGATTGGTCCTAACGGCAGCGGTAAGACGACATTTCTTAAAATGCTTCTGGGAGAGATATCAGCAGACAGCGGTGAAACTACGTTAGGGGCAAGTGTAATGATGGCTTATTTGCCGCAGAATATAGCTTTTGAAGATGAAGAGCTTACCGTTCTGGATTATTTTCGTGATGATATCTCTATCCTTGAGGGAAAAGCAAGGGAGCATCTGGCTAAATTCATGTTTTACGGTGGGAACGTATTCAAAAAAATCAAGCTTTTATCCGGAGGAGAGCGAGTACGGCTAAAGCTTTGTAAATTGCTTTATAATGACGTAAATCTTCTCATTCTTGATGAACCGACAAATCATCTTGATACGGCTTCAATCGAAAGCATTGAAGAAGCATTATCTTATTTTAAGGGAACCATCCTTTTCATCTCACACGACAGGTATTTTATCAATAAGATCAGTGGGAGAGTAATTGCGATAGAAGACCATGGATTTAACAGTTATCTTGGCAACTATGATTACTATAAAGAACAGAAGGATAAGCAGGATGCGAAAGCAGCACCGGATTTGAGTTTATCGAATGTAAGAAGCGAGCAAAAGCAGGTAAAATACAAGAATGTCGATAATATGAAAAGTAACAGGAAAGAAAAGATAGAGAAGAATGAGAAGGATACACTTAAAACCGAAGGCAGAGTGAAAGACATTGAAAATGAATTAAAAGAGATTGATGGGTGTATGCAGGCTGCCTGTTCTGATTTTGAGAAATTGAGTAAACTCTTCGTAAGGAAAGAGGAATTAAGCAAGGAATTGGATGCAATTTTAGAAGGCTGGGTAAATACGTAAGGGTAAAGGGGGTGTTGCCAAATTTATTTGTTTCAATTTCGAGTTCGTGAATATATCTCCTTTTCGATATTTTTCTGTTATACTCGAGCCAGCCCTGCCTGGATGAAGCAGGCAGCTGCTGACAGGCACATAGTTACACAGAAAAAATCTTAAAGGAGATATACTTCACTTCTCGAAACTTATATTTTGAGAATTTGGCAACACCCCCTATTTTACATATTAATTTACAGATTATGATAATTTGATCTGTCTGCAAATACAGTCATGGAATAGTTTATTATTCTCCTAGGGTAATGGAAACATTTTAATATTGTCGTATTGATATGGTTTCACGTATTATAATCATGAACGCAATTCTACAAATATCGACAAAGCTTTTCGGAAGTACATTAATTCGAAGAGAGAGAAGGTATTTACGAAAGATTGTAATTAATGATAAAAACTCAGGTGGAGGACAATAATATGAGTAAATTTAAATTAAGTGCTGTATTAATTGGGGCAGCACTGTGTATCGCAGCTGTCGGATCAGCAGCATTATCCGGTGTATCCTTTGATCGTAATGTCAATGCAGGACAGGTTCTGGTCGACACGGACAAGAATGTAGCGATTCAAATTTCAAATATATCAAACTATACGGATTTAGTTAAAACACAGTCGGATGGAAAAGTGGAATTCGATTTGAATCAGGCAATCAATAATGATGTTAACAGCGGATTTAACACGGACGCTACCTTCACTATCGGATCACCGACAAGTGGTGTAGTTAAGATTAAGAATAATTCCGATATTCCGGTTACAGTAACGATGGATAATAATTTAAATAATAGTAATGCAATATCATTCATCCCTGTGAATAGCTCCAATGCTACCATCGGCGTAGGATCATCTAGTGATTTCTATTTTACAGTTAATACCACCGATCAGGATGCATTGAAAACCCTGAATGCAGTTATTCATGTAGAAGGTAAATAATATTAATCTAATCTTCTCAATAGGGATAATTTAGATCTGTTGGGAGAGAAAATATGAAGAAGTTAATGTATGGAGTACTTATTGGTATTGTATTGGTTATTATTTTCATTGCCGGAACATATACCAAGGGTACTCCTATTTTATCCTATGTATATTCCAACAGCATGGAGCCGCTAATAAAAGTTAACGATGCTTTCATTGTCTGGCCAAAGTCGAATTATCAGTTAGGAGATATCATAATGTACCGGCCGGTTGTATTGGAGGCTCTGTACATCACGCATCGAATCTTAGCAATAGGTGATACAGGCTTTATTACCA
>DATMUM010000142.1:0-5080 GCA_035564175.1 Mobilitalea sp. | reverse complement strand
TTTAGCCTATTAAAATACGCCTAAAATTCATTGTTTTATATCAATTCAGGAACTAATCTGATAATTGAACTATTTTCTCTCCTTATATAGAGGAAAGTTATCCACATCTCAGGTGAAAATCATTTAACAATTACCTATAATACCTTTTAGGTAATTGCGAAACTCTTAAACTTTAAATATTGTATGCACAGTAGATACTGCTTCGGAGCGGAAGCTAATCCCGAAGGAAGCGTTGGAGCGGAGGAATAGTATCTATTGTGTATACAATTGCAAAAACTATATAGTCTCGCAATTACTTAATAGTACCTTTCACAATAGTATATCATCTGAGCTGAACCCCAAGTCAAGTAATCCTTATATTTTACGCTTATATTTAAGCCTCAAATGTACCAACGACATCCTGTAAGCATTTTGTTATCTCAATGTGCTGAGGGCAGTTTCTTTCACATTGTTTACAGCTGATACAATCCGATGCTTTACCATGGTTTCTTGTATAATTATCATAATATACTTTTTGCAGGGAAAATCCGGTTTGTAAAGATTGCTTTTCCGTATTGAATAAAGCAAAATACTTCGGGATCGCTATATTTTTCGGACAGCTCTCAACACAGTATTCACAGGCTGTACAGGGTATTGCGATTGCTTCATTGATAATGCTTACTGCCTTTTTAACAACATCCATTTCCGTCTGATCGAATGGTTTGAACTCCTGCATATAACCTGTGTTATCCAGCAGCTGCTCCATATTGGACATTCCACTCAATACCATCATAATTCCTTCATGGCTGGCTGCAAAACGGATAAGTAAAGCCTCTATCCAAAAATGTATCCACCATCTGATTAATCGTTTCTAAATCAAAGCTTGACAGGTCATTCTGATTCTTTACCGGTAAACGCATAAATCCAAAGCCTAATTTCTTCTTTTCCATATATATTCTCCTTTTCATTTCCTGTGGTATATTCGTGATGCGTATAACTTTCCTTGTTCTCGGAAATCTCTGCAGATATACCTTTGATTGATAAAACAGTGCACTGTTTGCTTATGAAGCAACTATACTGTCTGGAGTTAACTCCATGTCAATACCTTTTATAAATTTTTTGTTAAATGAATAGTGAAATTCTTGATTGCAAGGGTAAATTCATGTTTGATGATTTTAGTCTTGCACAAAATATGTTATAAATTTTTTAAATATATCATAGCTGATAAAAATAATAACAAGCACGAAATCATTGATCAGTTTCGTGCTTGTTAAATATCTTGGTATGCTCTTTTTTACAATTTATTAATGATACTGGCATTATAAGCTGCTCCGAAGCCATTATCAATATTAACCACACTGACTCCGCTGGCACAGCTGTTCAACATGGATAAAAGAGCTGCTAGTCCTCCAAAATTAGCTCCATAACCTACACTAGTCGGAACAGCAATCAAGGGTTTATCAATGAGTCCTCCGATCACACTGGCAAGTGCTCCTTCCATACCCGCGATTACGATTACTACCTTTGCGCCGCGAATGATCTCCAGTCGGTCAAATAGCCTGTGAATACCTGCAACTCCTACATCTGTAATCTTTACTACCTTGTTACCCAATATCATGGCTGTTTCCGCAGCCTCTTCCACTACAGGTAAATCTGAGGTACCTGCACTAACGATAGCGATATAGCTGTCCGTAACTTCTTCAGCTTTCTTTCGTATGGTAATTGTTCTGCCAAGAGTATTATAATTTGCTTCCGGGCATATCTTTTGAACTTCGTCATACATCTCTTTGGAAGCTCTAGTAGCCAGGATATTGTTATTTTTAGTCAGCATGAACTCAATAATCTTAAATACCTGCTCCGTAGTTTTACCTGCACAGTAGATTACTTCCGGGTATCCAACCCTAAGTTCCCGATGATTATCAATCTTTGCAAAGCCCAAATCCGTATACGGCAGATCTTCAATCATTTTCATCGCTTTATCTATGTCTAACTCATTCTTCTTTACGGACTCAAGTAAATTTCTTATTTCATCCTTATTCATAGTTACCTCATTCCATGCTCTTAACTGTTTCAACCAGACATTAGCAAAATGTTATGTTTCGAATATCCCATTGACAATTTCTTAGTTGTAATAAAAAATAACTGCATCAGCTTAATTTCAATTCCTTTTCCTCTTCGGTAAGGACTTCATTCATGCTTCCAGTCCGATATCCGTTAATGTCTAAAGTAACATAAGTAAAGCCGATCTTTTTCAGCTTTTCTCCTATCTTATCCATAACGTTAATATCGAAGAAATAAGCTCTCTCCTCAGGAGAAACTTCTATTCTGGCAATTTCTCCGTGATGACGCACTCTTACCTGTCTTAACCCCATATCCAGTAAGAATTGCTCTGCTTCTTCTACCATTTTCAGCTTGGGAATCGTGATTTGATTTCCATAGGGAAATCTGGAGGATAAGCAGGCAAAGGCAGGCTTGTTCCAGGTTGGAAGCCCCAGTTCTTTGGAAAGTTCTCTGATATCAGCCTTTGTCAGCTGTGCTTCCTTCAGGGGACTGATTACACTTAATTCCCTGGCTGCCTGCATTCCCGGTCTATAATCACCGGTATCATCAGAATTGGAACCATCAAATACATATTCCACACCATGTTCTTTCGCAACTTCGAATATCTTTGTAAAAAGTTCTTTTTTGCAATAGTAGCATCTGTTTGTCGGGTTACTTGCAAAGCCCTCAATATCTAATTCTTCGGAGGAAATAATCAGATGCTTTACACCAAGATCCTTGGCATATGCAATGGCTTCTTTTAATTCCCTTTCCGGATAGGTTGATGAGGTAGCGGTAACTGCGATACATTTATCACCCAATACTTCATGGGCAACCTTGACTAAAAAGGTACTATCTACTCCACCGGAAAAAGCGATTGCTGCGCTTCCTCTTTGTTTCATATTATCCTTTAATAATTGATATTTCTCCTGTAATAACATATGTTGCCTCCCGATTTTATATTTTCATCTATTACTTCGATATCTTCATAAATTAGCCCGAAGAGATATCTTAGTATTGTCCTGATACCTGATTAACTTCATTATATACTTCCAGAAGCGTTAAATTCTGCTCCAACGCTATTCTTTTACAGTCTTCATATTCCGGTTTACTTTTTACCAGTTCGCCTTGGTAGTAGGATTTTTTCACTCTTACTTTTCCATATTTCGTATTAATCTGTTCTATTTCCCGATGAAGCATGATCTTCTCCACTTTATATTTCCTGATACCAATGGAGGTGGTTTCTTGAAAGATCACATCTAGGATGTTTCGTTCACTTTTTATATTGGTAAGTATCGATAGTTTTGTGGCTGGCCTGCCTTTTTTCATCGTGATCGGTGTCTTATATACATCTAAGGCTCCGTTTGCGAATAGCTTCTCCTCCACATACTCATAAAGCTCCGGATTCATATCATCGATATTGGTCTCAATGATGTACTGTTCCTCTGTCTCTTCCCTATCTTCCTCACAGCCAAAATAAACTCTTAAAACGTTAGGTATCTCCAAGTCTCTGTGTCCAATTCCATAGCCTATCTTTTCTATTTTAAAATCCATTTGATCTATAAACTCCTCGACGGTTGCTGCTAATATTGCAGCTCCGGTGGGAGTAGTGGTTTCAAACTGGACAATACCGGTTTTAATCGGAATATTGCGTAATATTTCTGTTGTTGCCGGTCCCGGAACTGGAATGATTCCATGAGCGCATTTTACAAAGCCTCCGCCAACCTGTACGGAAGAAGCCATTATTTTATCCACCTGTAAATAATCCAGACAGATTGCTGCACCAACGATATCAATGATGGAATCGATAGCCCCTACCTCATGAAAATGGACCTCCTCCAGCGGCTTATGATGAACCTTAGCTTCCGCTTGAGCCACCTTCATAAATATATCCATGCTTAATTTTTTAATATGCTCCTTCAGATGACTGTGATTGATGATATTCTCAATATCCGCAAAGTTACGATGGGTGTGTTCTGTTACGTGGTGATTCTCTTTATTCACAGAATCTTCGTGAGCTTGATTAATGTGGTCATGATCATCGTGAGGGTGGCCATGATCATCGTGTGGGTGGTCATGATCATCGTGTGAGTGGTCATGATCATCGTGTGGGTGATCATGATGAAAAGACTCACCATGATGATGGTTCTCAGCAAGGCTATTGCCATCTTCATCCATAGAAACCTGCATTTGTCCCTGATCATGGTGATTTTCATGATTATCGTAATTTTCATGCTGCAGATTTTTAAGGATGACATCTACCTTCGTCCCGCTAATCCCATTTTTTAAAGCCTTTTCGATTTTAATTTCATATTCTGTGTTTAAGTTAAGTTTCGAAATCTCCATCAACAAATATTCCGGATCAACACCCAGATCAATCATGGCACCTAAGTTCATATCACCGCTGATGCCGCAAAAACAATCATAATACAATATTTTCATCGCTTAATTCTCCTGGTTTTATTAACTTCATACCTACACCTTTATACTTCTGAAATTGCCATTTTATTTATTCCCTGTGATTCGTTAATCGGCTTTTATACTAATACTAACTGATTTAATCCAAATATAAAATAATAATTTTTCATTCGATGATTCAGTTTTCATTACAAGGTCTATCATACATATTTGAGTGCACTCTAAGTCAAGTATTTTTTTCATACTTTCATACTTTTTGTACTTTTCATACTTTTTGTTACTTTTAAAAGTATTTTTATATTTTATAAATGTTTCAGGTGCCATAAGTCGATTTATATATTAAGATGAATATGTATGCATATATATTCATCCGGACTTGCCTTACCATCCAGCGGTTGCCAAAAAAGAATGGCGCCTACTAGATGCCGGTGTCTGCGCCATCTGAATACTTGATTAATGAAAGCTGCATTATGGCTTTCATTAATATACAATACACATATATTCATCACTACTGTGCTGAGTAGACATGTGACACCCGAACCATAAATTGTTATATTCACAATATAATTTCCTACCTGTTTATACTTAGCATATCCAAGGTAAACCATAGTAAGATGGAAACAATATTCCTGTATATCTCCTG
>DATMUM010000141.1:0-18733 GCA_035564175.1 Mobilitalea sp. | reverse complement strand
AGAAGCGGGCATGCAAGACGGACAGTGATTAGAGAAGGTCTATATAAAAGCCTTCTTCAAATTCACCATCTTCTAGGTCATCATCCTCTGTCAGAAAGTAATGCATATCAAGCAAGTCTGAATCGCTCATATTTTTGACGACCCCACCCCTCAAGATTGAGGGGCAGGGGAGCTGAAGTGTCGCAGACACTTTTTTAATATGTAGCATATTACTAAGGACGATTGGCTTGCGTATCATACCTGCTCATCATTTTTTTCATAATATATTGAAAAGGTATAAAAACGAGCAGAGTTACAATAAAGTTAGAAACACCATGAATTAAATCAAAAGGAATTCCTGCTACCCAATAAGCTGCTCCGGATGGAATTCCACCTGTTATAAAATAAGGTATGGAGCACAATGCACCAAAGCCCAGACCGAAAGCGCCTGAAATGACAGCCCAAAATAAAGGTAAACTGTTCTTTCTGAGTAATCGGACAATCAGATAAAGCACCGTCCAGACATAGAGATAATTGAACCACCACAGACCCAGTCCGTAGATTACACCCTCCAGAACTACGAAAATGTAGATGATGTAAAGTGTCTTTCTGCCTAAAATTAAGGTATACAGGATGATAAGAGCAGATACCAGCTCAACATTTGGCAGGAAGCCAAGACCAACCTGGACGGTGACCAGAATTGCACTTAACATACCGATAATAACGATATCCTTAATCTTCATAAAGGCCTCCAATCCAGCTTAGGAGCTGATTTTAATAACCTGTTTTCAGGGTAATTTCAAAATGATCTCCGTCTGCAATTGGTGTCTGGTCTGCGCCGGTATTTACGGTTTCACCGCTCTTAGTGATGCACCACCACTCCTGCTTGGTATCATCAGCAGCACGACCGTTCACTTCTGTAATGAACAGTCCATAATCGCTATTCTGACCTATAATCAGGTTTTCCTGTTCCAGTGCCTGGCTAAGGTATTCTGCATCCGTGTTGATTGTAAAATCTTTGCTTTCCTGATCGGGAACTACTACCTCAACGACGATTTCCTTAGAGCCCTGTTCTGTCTGGGGTTTGAAATGGTTGTAGGCAACCAGCATAATCACTGCTACCAACAAGAGCGCCCCCAGGGCCATCATAGCTTTTAATAAGTTTTTGTTGTTTTTCATGTTTCTTTCTCCTTTTTGTTGTAATAAAAAAATCCTTTTACCCACAAACAGGAAAAAGGACAATAAAATCAGACTGCGGCATGCAGTTACTTTTTTTATTGTACCCTTGTCCAATTCCTCGTGGAGCTGTTGGTACCGGATATAAGCAGGTCTTCTGACTCTTGGATCAACATTCGCTTCAAATCTTCCCAGTCTTAAGTTTATCTGTTCCAGACCAGTGATTATTACAAGAAACTTGTCGAAGCGAACTCCCCAAATACAGCGGCGAGACCGTACAGGCATTGAACCTGTTTCCCTATTATGTCGAAAATCCCATGAATGAAAGGCACTTCTGAATATGTAACCCAGAAAGCAGGGGACTTCCAACCACTTATACCGTATCTATTATTTAATACCGACTTAGTATAACATCGCCCTTCAGCTTTTGTCAACCTATGGATAATATAGACAAATATGGCTGATACTTTGGATAAAGTATGTATTAATTACCAAACCCCGCGATGAAATTAATATTTGCTATTTTTTAGTAGTATGTTATAATTATATGCTATGATGCTTATATATTTATTTTAAGGAGTAGAAAGAAACATGAAGATTACACAGAAATCATTTGGCAAAACCTCGCGTGGTGAAGAAACAACTTTGTATACCTTATCGAATGGTAATGGCATGAAGGTTTCCTTTACTGATTTTGGGGCTAACATTGTCAGTATCATTGTACCGGATGCTAAGGGAAGTGCAGTTGACGTAAATCTTGGTTTTGATAATATTGCCGGCTATGAGGAGAATCCTCCGGGATTTGGTTCTTTCATAGGCAGACATGCTAACCGCATCGGTGGTGCAAAGTTTGAAATAAACGGAAAAATATATGAATTAGAAAAGAACGATGGAGCAAATAATCTTCATGGCGGTAAGATTGGATATAATAAATTCATGTATGAAACAGAAGTGTATGAGGATGACGATATTGCAAGCGTGGAATTTTCCCGCCTTAGTCCCCATATGGAGCAGGGCTTTCCGGGTAATTTGGATGTAACGGTTACCTATAGCCTTACGGAAGCAAATGAATTGGTGATTGAGTATCTCGCAGTATCTGACCGTGATACAATCGTAAATCTTACAAACCACGCTTATTTTAATTTGGCTGGACATAATGCCGGATCGGTTCTAGATCACAAGCTGTGGATTAAAGCAAACCAGTTTACACCGACAGATGCAGGACTGATACCGACAGGAGAATTAAAGGATGTAACCGGAACTCCGATGGATTTCAGAACCTTTAAAGCTATCGGGCAGGATATTAACGCCGATTATGAGCCTCTTAAAATTGCAGGTGGTTATGATCATAACTATATACTTGATATCAGAGGCACAGAGGTTGAAAAGGTTGCAGAAATCATCGATGATAAGAGCGGCAGAAGGATGGAGGTATTTACCGACTTGCCCGGAATGCAGCTTTATACCGGTAATTTCTTAACTCCTCAGAAGAACAGCAAGGGTGGAGCATTATATGATAAGAGAAGCGGTGTCTGCTTTGAAACTCAGTTTTTCCCGAACTCCTGCAATATTCCAAGCTTCCCGTCCTGTTTATTAAAGGCGGGTAAAGAATTTGATTCTGTGACTATCTATAAATTTTCTAATATATAATAAAAAAGCCGGACATATCACATTCTATGTCCGGCTTTTTTATGAATAAATTAATTTATTTTGTTCCGTATATTCTATCTCCGGCATCACCTAGGCCAGGTAAGATATAACCCTTATCGTTTAATCTCTCATCAAGATTTCCGATATACACATCTACATCCGGATGGCTTTTTGTTAATCTCTCAACTCCTTCAGGAGCAGCAATCAGACATAAGAAATGAATTTTTGTAATTCCTCTCTTTTTTAGAAGATTGATTGCAGCTACTGCAGAACCACCGGTTGCGAGCATCGGATCTACAACAAAGATCTCACGTTCTGCAGCATCGGATGGAAGCTTGCAGAAATATTCAACAGGTTCCAGTGTTTCCTCATTTCTATATAATCCAACATGTCCCACTTTCGCATTCGGAATAAGATTTAATATTCCATCAGCCATATGAAGTCCTGCACGAAGAATCGGAACGATACAGAGCTTCTTACCTGCGATTTCCTTAGCTACCGTTTTCACAAGTGGAGTTTCGATTTCGATATCTGCAAGGGGGAGCTTTCTGGTAGCTTCATAGCAGATTAACATAGCAACTTCAGATACAAGGTCTCTGAATTCCTTAGTTGATGTTGTTTTACGTCTCATAATTCCTAATTTGTGCTGAATTAACGGATGGTCCATGATAGTAACGTTTGACATTTTTCTACCTCCTGGGTTTTTATTCATAAATTCCTACCGAACATTATAACAAATTATCAAGCTTTGTTAAAGTTTATTTTCAATAAATTTGCCGTTAATTTTATATTTTCTTATTATTTGTTGATTTATGTCTGGTCATGGATAAAATAAAATGGTAAGTTTTGTGATAATGCAGACAGACCATCAGAATGGAAAGTTTTGTTTTATGATTAGTGAATGAATCGATGATGATATTGACACAATGTCTGATAGGGACTGACAGAAAGCTGCAATATGAACAAAGCTTCTGAAAGACCATATATTATATCAAAGAAGATAGTGGGAAAATAATTTTGAAAAATCCAATAATTCTAAATGAAATATAAATTCATAATTCACTATGAAAAGAACTCCAAAATGAAATCCATTGGAATTTCATTTTGAAAATAAGAAAGTCATTGATAAAAAAGAAAATCTTGTTTTTAAGAGAATTATAGATTAATATAAAGTTTGATGCAAAATTAAAAAAATAAGACAGGTATATTACCTGCCTCAGATCCAATCCATATATAATTACTTTACCGATTGCTTCGATAAATATGCTTATAAAAGAGGAGAAGCCCGGTAGAGGGGGGAGGGTAGCTGCCGGGCTTATTTTATGAAAAAAATTATCTTGTAAGCGTTATTAAGTTATCTTCGATATATTTTGTTCTTATCTTATTTCTGATTATAAAAGACATATATGTTTTTTGTATGGATATATTATGAACAATCTGTTAATATTTCGATGAAAAACGGGAAAAAGCAATATAATCAAGAAATAATTTGAAAATGAAAGAATCATTATTTCGTTATTTATATAGAATAGCTTTATTAGGCAGTAGTTACAGCATTTGCAGAGTTTTAAATTGTGTCCGCGGCGAATAATAGTATTATGAAGTGATAATATCTTGCCGATGATCTAACATTTCATATGCATGATACGATTAAATTTGAAGGAAAGATACCCTGATAGCGCAATTGAGAGTAGGTGATTATATGTCAAATGTATTTAAAAAATTAATCAGCAAAGAACTAGGTGATGTCAATTATCACCGTTATTTTTCCTTTGTCAAAAAGAATATGGAAGATAAGATTAGCAATAGCCAGACCATTTATAATGATATGTATGATAAGCTTAAGTATAGGGATTTAAGAGCTATAACAAAAATGCATAACCGTCTGAATGATACAATGCTGCTGGCTTTCCGTATCAGTAAAAACTTCTTTATGGCATTTTTATTTTATCTGGGTGCTTCTATATTCCTGATTGCGAAAGGAATTCAGCCGCAGCTGACGATAACTGCTTTAATATTAATGAATGCTTGTTTTATTTATAAGACATATGAGTTTGTATCCAATAAATTCTGTTATGTTGATGCCCAGATCGTGTTGGTATATAAAGCGGTTCTGGATCGAATTATATTGAATGAGCATAAAAGCGGAACACGGTCAAAATAGTGTCCGGCGAATGCAAAAGTAAAGTAAATCCACCAATAATTGTACTGCGGCGAGCTGATTGTCATCAGGAAGCCGCGGTTTTTATTTCGGGAAAATGCATCCTATGAAAAAAATGATCCGCATCGATGCGCACTCAGCAATAGCTGCATCGAGCTCCAGAGTATACAGTAGATATAATTTATTATATATTCGTACTGTAAGATAATTGCACCTTATATAAACGTGAAGTATAATAAAATTATATAACTTGGATAATGTAATTAATTATGTTCTTAAATTCTGCAAATAATAATTGCAGGATTGGAATGAAAGGATGGTAGTCCGTATTATGAATGTATTTGATATTATGGGGCCTATCATGGTCGGGCCTTCCAGTTCCCATACGGCAGGTGCGGTAAAAATTGGTTTTACTGCCAGACGTCTCTTCAATGAAGAGATAACCTTTGCTGACCTATATCTGCATGGCTCCTTCCTCGCTACCGGCAAAGGACATGGTACGGATAAAGCCCTGATTGCAGGACTTCTTGGCATGAAGCCGGATGATGAACGAATTCCGGATAGTTTTGCTTATGCTGAAAAACAAGGCTTAGCCTATCTGATTTCCGGGATAGAGCTTCGCAATGCTCATCCGAACTCTGTACTGATGAAGCTGCAGGGTAAGCAGGGCGGTAATCTTGAACTGGTTGCTTCCTCCATCGGCGGGGGTCAGATTATGATTAACAAAATAGATGGAACGGATGCGGATATCTGCGCCTGTTATCCGACGTTAATCGTTCAAAATATTGATCAGCCGGGCCACGTATCGCAGGTAACCTCGATTTTAGGGAAGAATTCTGTTAATATTGCAACAATGAGGATTAATCGTGATAAAAGGGGCGGACATGCCGTAATGATCATTGAATGTGACCAGGAGGTACCGGCAGGAGCATTGGATTTATTACGAAAGGCAGAGGGTGTGACAAAGGTTACATACCTGAGTATGGAGGAATAGACGGATCAGTATCTGCCTATGGAAAAACGTGCATATTAAAAATACCTTGGATGGCATCCTGGAGGTTAACATGAGTTTTAGATCCATAGATGAAATATTAAAGCAATGTGAAGAAATGCAAATGGAATTTTGGGAAGTTGTCCTTAAGGATGACATGGACGAGAGAATGGTTGCTGCGGAGGAATCCAAATCCAAGATGAAGCAGCTTTATCTGGCAATGAGATCTGCAGATATTGCTTATGATAAATATCTGATGTCTGCAAGTAATCTTGTCGGTGGTAACGGAGAGCGTATGAACCGTGCCATCGTCGAGAAAAAAGTTATCAGTGGACCCTTTATCAGCGAGGTAATTGCGAAGGCATTAAAAATGGGTGAATCGAATGCCTGCATGAAAAAAATTGTGGCTGCTCCAACCGCTGGCTCCTGCGGTGTGATTCCGGCTGTTTTACTGACCTATGAGGAACAGAATAATGTCGAGATGGAGAAGATGGTAGAAGCGATGTATGTTGCTTCGGGAATTGGGGAAGTAATTGCAGCAAGAGCATTTCTGGCTGGTGCTGCCGGAGGCTGTCAATCGGAGGTCGGTTCAGCCAGTGCCATGGTCGCCGGAGCACTTGCTTATCTGAACGGTGGGGATGCTGAAAGCATAACCCATGCTGCAGCAATGGCCTTGAAAAATCTACTTGGCCTGGTGTGTGATACTGTTGGTGGTTTGGTTGAAGTACCCTGCATTAAACGTAATGTTGTTGGTGCGGTGAATGCCATCGCTTGTGCTGACATGGCGGTTGCAGGAATACGAAGCAAGATTCCGCCGGACGAGGTCATCGATGCCATGAGGGATATTGGGGAATCCCTTCCAAGATCCCTTCGTGAAACTGGTGAAGGCGGATTGGCAGCTACCCAGACGGGATTAGAAATTATGAACCGGATTATAAAGACGCAATAGAATAAGTTTCATTTATTCATTGGGAAGATTACTATGAAGGTCGTTCCAACTTCTGTGTTGCTGGTTACTGATATCTTACCCTGTAGCATATCGGTGATCGCTTTTGCAATAGAAAGGCCAAGGCCGTAACCACCTGTTTCCCGGGTTCTGGATTCGTCGGCGCGGTAGAAACGTTCAAACAAATGGGGGAGATGCTCAGAGGCAATCGGAGCTCCTTCGTTGGTGACGGTAAAATAAGCTTTTTCCTGCTTCTGAGTTAAGGAAACTATGATTTGTCCGTTATTATCCGTATATTTGCAGGCATTGTCGAGTAAAATCAGGATTAATTGCTTGAGCTTGCTCTCATCGGCACTGATATAGATTTCTGATTCTATATTGCAGTTTAATATCTTCCCCTGTTCAAAAACTACTGTTTCAAATGGCAGATAACAGTTCCATACAGCATCACTCAGGTTAACTTTCGAAAATACAGGTTTTTCTCGAAAAGCATCAGCGTTAGCCAGAAATAGAAGGTCGTTTACCAGTTTGTGCATATGCGTGGCCTCTACCTGAATATATTCCAGCCACTTTATTTGATTTTGTATGGTATCTGTAGAGTGGGAGGTTAAGATATCGGTATTTGCCAGGATGACAGTAAGAGGTGTCTTTAACTCATGGGATGCATCAGCGATAAACTGCTTCTGCTGATTCCAGGACAGTTCCAGGGGTTTCAGCGCCCACCTTGATAGAAAAAGACTGATAAGAAAGAAAGCCGCTAAAGCCCCGATTTCAACAAAGATGAGGTTCTTGACCAGAGTTGTCATGGTATGGATATCATTTGTTAGGTCATAAAAAGCTATTTCGGTAGCATAGGTACTCTTTCTGACCAGATAGCGAAGGTGATAGTCGATTAGGATGCCGGAGGGCTTTGCCTGTTCCAGGCAGCTGTTCACTATTTTATGCAAAGTGGCGTCATCATAATCAATATTATCTCCGATTAACGTCATTGTCTGCTGGTTATCGGAAAGCTTCACATTAAAAGTCAGTGCCTCCATTAAAAGAGAGTTATCTTTTGGAGGTACTGCGGGATTGTTTCCGGAAGGCTCAGAGGGGACAATCTTTACAAAGGATTGTTCCAGGGCCTGCATGCTTTCCACGGAAAGCCGCTGGTACGTAGAGGCTGCGATGAAGAAAAATGATATATTGAGAACGAAGGCAGCTAGTACCATATTTATCACAATAAATTTCTTCTTAAGCTTTATAATCATCGGCTTTCTTCCTCCAGAAAATAACCGCGCTTACGCTGAGTGGATATCGTTGCTTTAGATTGCAGGTAAATGAGCTTCTTCCTTAAAAATGAAATATACACTTCTACATTATTATCTTCTGCCTCTGATTCATTACCCCATACTTTTGTCAGGAGCTCCTCCTTTAATACGATGGTACCGGGGTAGGCAAGAAGCAAACGCATTACCTCGAATTCTTTTAAGCCAAGTCGAATTGACTTTGAACCGCAGGCAAGGGTATAAGCGGATAGGTTGAGTGTCAGATCCGAAAAATTTAAAGTATCCATGACAATTTCACTCTGGCGTCTGGTCAATGCCCGGATCCTGGCAAGCAATTCTTCCGTATCGAATGGCTTGGTAAGGTAATCATCGGCTCCTTTATCCAAACCGGTCACCTTATCCGTTACTTTATCCTTGGCAGTCAGAAGCAGGATAGGAGTTGCTATTTTGCGTTGACGAAGGGAATAGACTACGTCAAAGCCATTCATTTTCGGCAGCATGACATCCAGTATGATGATGTCATAAATTCCGCTCATGGCATAATCTAATCCATCTATACCGTTATATACAACGTCGGTCTGGTATTTCTGCTCCTGTAATATATGGCTAAGCGTATCAGCGAGTCGCGTCTCGTCTTCCACAATCAATATTTTCATGACAACAATCCTTTCCTGATGATCAAGCTGATCTGTAGGTTGATGAAGCTATTATCTTCGAACTATATTTTACTATACCCATTATATTATGCAAAGCTTAAAATAGTCTGAAACAGCTTTTTCAGAGTAATTTAAGCTTCATTTTGTATAATGCGGTTAAAAGGTGAAACAGCCTTCCAATAATAAAGTGAAAGAAGGATGAAAATGAAGAGAATAAAAAGATATGTAGCTATCGGATGTACCTTACTGCTGGTTGCTGTTCCCTTGACGGCCTGCAGCAAATCAAAGGAAAGCACGAATGACAATACGAATGTTAGCACCACAGAAGATACAACACTTGCTTCAACAACCGTATATGGTAAAGTGACAGCGATTGACGGAAATGTAGTCACATTGGCGCTCGGTGAGTTATCGCAAAGCGGTATGGGAGGAGCTGCACCCAGTGGTCAGCCTCCGCAGATGCCGAATGGAAATTCCACAGGCGGAGCAGCACCCAGCGGTACTCCCAATGGAGACATGAACAATTCTGCTGTTCCCAGCCAAACACCTGGCGATACATCCGGTGCGGCAGTACCCAGTGGAACACCTGGAGCTTCTGACGGCGGAGCTGCACCAAGCGGAATGCCCGGAGGTAATCCACCCAGTGGCGGAATACCCGGTAGTATGAGAAGCTCCTTTACGGAAAATGGTGAAACACTTACCATCACCGTGGAAGATGAAGGTGTCATCCAGGTTCAGAGCGGTTCCTCAACAACCCAGGGAAGTATAGCTGATATCACTGTAGATGCAATACTCCAGGTACAATATGCGGAGGATGGAAGTATCAGTGCAATTACCGTACAATCATCAGCAATGGCGGCTCCCGGTGGAATGGGAGGCGGCTCCATGAGCGGTTCTGAAACCGGCTCGATTACATTAACCGGTGCTTATACCGTAGATGGAATAACGGAAACTTCCGATAGCCAGACGATTGAAGCCACAGAAAGTAATCAGAATGCTGTGTTAGTCAAGAATGGCGGCAGCCTTACAATAACAGGTGCGACCTTGAACAAGACAGGTGATACCTCAAGCGCTGACGAGAGTAATTTCTATGCAGTTAACAGTATTCTGGCAGCAGTCGGCGGTAGTTCGGCAAATGTCAGTGATACAACCCTTACTTCCGCATCAGAAGGCTCCAATGCTATATTTGCAAGCGGAGAAGGCTCCAACATTACGGTATCTAACGTAACCGTGAATACCTCGGGTAATTCCTCCAGAGGACTGGATGCAACCTATGGCGGCACGATTACAGCGGATCATGTTAACATTACTACAACAGGAGCCCATTGTGCACCAATTGCAACAGACAGGGGAGAAGGAACCATTACGGTGACAGATTCCACCGTAAGCGCCTCCGGTGATGGTTCTCCCTGTATCTATTCCACCGGTAACATTACAGTAACAAACCTGACAGGCAAGGCAACCGGTTCCCAGGCTGCAGTAGTAGAAGGTAAGAATTCCATCACAATTAACAGCAGTAATATCACAGGAGCAGGATTGAATGGAGTTATGCTTTATCAGAGTACCTCCGGTGATGCAGCTGAAGGCGCTTGCAAATTCACGGTAAATGACAGTACGATCACAACGACCTCAACCGGCGAGATGTTCTATATCACGAACACTTCGGCAGATATTTATCTGACGAATTCCACTTTAAATTTCACATCCGGAATTTTATTAAATGCAGCAGGAAATAGTACTAATAACTGGGGTACTCCCGGATCTAACGGGGCAACGGTATCCCTGACAGGAAGCAATCAGGTGTTGAAGGGTGATATCACCTGTGATGATATCAGCTCCGTTACGATGAACCTTACTCAGGGAACCAGCTTGACCGGTGCTATTGACAATGCCAATACCGGAGATGTAACAATTACCTTAGATGCTGACTCTACCTGGAATGTAACAGCAGATTCCTATGTAACAGCCATTACTGATACTGATAACAGTCTGGCAAATGTCGTATCCAATGGATTTACAATTTACTACGATGCAACCAACAGTGCCAACAGCTGGCTGAATGGTGCAACTATTTCACTTGCTGACGGCGGAACCCTGGCTCCGATACAGTAAGAAGCAGTATTGAATGAGGAATTTTCATAAAAAGTTAAAAGTAAATAATGTGATAAAGTAAATAATAAGATAAAGCATGAGATTAGATAAAACTAAGAAGGTTGAAGGTTTTATTATTTATGATAAGCTATGAGGTATTGTATTGCTGGATAAACACTGGCGGTGCAATATCTCATTTTTACTATTTATTTAGGTACTATCTCTTTATTGAATTAGATGATAAGCAAAATACGAAATATAAGTCATACTTCTTCACCTTTGAGTAAAGTGAGCACATTAACTACTTACTTTTTGGAATTTATGCTTTTGTGAATCGTCTTCATGACGAAAAACAGTATAAGATGTTTAGATGGTCAATTGAAAAGTTAAATTCCACTATCAGGATGGGGAGTGGATGTTTGGGGTATTATGGAATGTAATTTTTATTTTACCTCAAAATGTGGTTGTAAAAACCCCTTTTTAATAATAACTTAGTAATCCTCAAAAGATATCCTTAATAAACATAAACATAATTTTCAAAAAATAATTAAAATATTGTTAAAAATGGTAAAAAATTGTTGACTATTGTAAAGATATCCTATAAAATGACATTTAACATCCGTGTGCATGGAAAGTCCAACATCATAGATAGGATACTAATTGGAAGTAGCATAAATCTTTTGGTGTGTCTTACATTCAAAGGGATAAAGCATTTGCCTAGGTAAGTTTCTTTTATTGTAAATGTTTTTTTGCACCATAGCCTTTATCATCTACAAAACAGCACTCAAGATTGTCTACTTGTTGTTGGTGTTGGGATAGAAAGAGAACATGAGATTGCTTAGAATTTTTAGAAGTCATGATTTATGCTTCTGATAAAGCAATCATAAGACCAGTAAGAAATAAATTCTTTGTGATATCAAATCCACAGAAATATGCAACGACAAGTTTATTATGTAGGTAGTCTACAAGATCTGTAATCTGGGAGAAGCCTTCGCATTTCATTACAATTAACACACGAATCAAACGTGATTTAAAAACTCTACGACCTGTTTTGGAAGTATTCAGTAATGCTTGATAAATCGAGATTAAGGAAAAGGTTATCATAAAATCTGGCTATGGTTTACGAAGTGAAAATGCGAATATCTTAAATGATTTCCTGACGGTAGATAACAAACAGCTCCTTATGATATTTATTATTTTTATCAATTCTATTATACCAAAAAGAGCTGATTATTTCTATAAAAATATGGTAATAATGAGGTCAGCCATGCCTCCCAAAACAGCATAAATACTGAGGTTTCAGAGTTCTGCTCATGGCTATAATAATATAGGGAGGGTTATATGAATAGAAAAGTATTGTTAAGTATTTTTGGTTTTCTTTTTGTATGTATTAATGAACGGGCATCGTAAGCGCATCAAGTTAAAACAAGAAAAGTGGAGAGGTCATCCTACTACACGATGTTACTTTAAGACAATGAGCTAAAATCAGGGGAAAATGGGAGGATTATATGAAGAAAAGATTATTAATCAGTATTGTTGTTTTGCTTTTTTCTTATATTTTAATGAGTACAAAGCCAGCTTTAGCAGCTACTCATACACACACAGATGATTGTTATAACGGTGCGGTACATGTGCATACAGGTAATTCAACCTCAGGTGAAGGATGTTATGGCGGTGTAAACTGCCATGTACATACAGGTAATTCATCATCTGGAGGCGGCTGTTACGGCGGCATTAATTACCATTCCCACACCGGTAGCTCATCATCCGGTGGAGGTTGTTATGGCTCACCAGTTTACCATTCTCATACAGGTAATTCAACCTCAGGTGGTGGCTGTTACGGTTCGGCAATCTACCATTCCCATACCGGTAATTCAACCTCAGGTGGCGGCTGTTATGGAAAAGCAAACTACCACGTACATACCGGCAATTCAACCTCAGGTGGTGGCTGTTATGGAAAAGTAAACTACCACGTACATACCGGCAATTCAACCTCGGGTGGTGGTTGTTATGGACAAGCAAACTACCACGTACATACGGGTAATTCAACCTCAGGTGGTGGCTGTTACGGAAAAGCTAACTATCATAATCATGTTTCAGGTTGTTACGGTACATGCAATGCTATTATAGGCTCCAATGGAATTTGTCCTAGCTGTGGTGGCGCAAATATGCCTGGTTTTCATTGCCCTAGGACAGTTCTTAAGTGCGGTAAGACAACAAGTACCATAGTAAGTTATAGTATAAATTGCGGTAAGACAACAAGTACCATCGTAAGCTATAGCATAAACTGTGGCAAGACTACATCTACCATCGTAAGTTACAGCATGAACTGTGGTAAGACTACATCTACCATCGTAAGTTACAGCATGAACTGTGGTAAAACTACTACAACCATTGAAAGTTATGCGTTGAATTGTGGTAAGACTACCTCATCGATTACCGGATACGCTTTGAATTGTGGAAAAACAACATCAACAATTGATAGGTATTCCCTTAGTTGCGGTAAATCTACAAGTTATATCGAAAGCTATTATATGAACTGTGGTAAAACAACATCAACGATTGTTAGTTATTATATTAATTGTGGTAAAACAGCCGGATATTATTACAATGGCAGCACTCGGGTTTCTCCTATATGCAATACTGTCGTTGATAGTATTATACCTACTAATCCAGCTCAAACAATCACCCAGGGTGGAACGATTGATACAACCGCTACAGCCACTTATCTTGACGGATCAACAGGGACGATATCGTGCAGCGCAGTTGGATTTGATACCTATACAATAGGAGACCAAATTGTAATATTAACTTATGTAGGATTGGTAGGAAACGCAAAGACTACTGGCATAAGATCATGTACTATGAGCGTAAATGTAAAAGTAGATGCAGTAACAGTTACAGTGGGTGCATCAAATTTACCAAATTCTATTTCGAATTATCAAAATTCCAGGTGGTATAAATTTACGACTTCACAACCGGGATATTATATAATATCTAGCACAGGTAATGCTGATACATCCGTGCAATTATATGATAGTAGTGTAACATTATTAGGAACTAATTTAAATGGAGCATCTGATGGTAGGAATTTCCGACTGGGATATTCATTAGCTGAAAATCAAACATATTATTTTGAGATTAATATTTCAAGCTCATCTGTTAATATACCGTATTATTATAGAGTTGATGAGAACTTAGATACTTGGATTGGATTAACTGAAGGAGGAAGTTGGGTACCAGATGCTCAAACATATGATCCAGATGGTTGGACCACTGGAGTAATAAAATGTGTTTATTTGACACCGCAGCAGGCAGCCGCTTACAGTTGTATGATAGACCAAACATTTATTTATCGGTTACAAGATGGAGCATATGCTGCTGCAGATGCTGTAGCTATTACATATGCACTTTCTGGTGCAAAAGCGAAATCTTTAATAGTCAAAGCAATAGTTGATAAATATGGCGAATCCGCAATTGTTGCCGGAATATTTGCATTTATACAAGGAGCGAAGATTGTAAATCTAGAAATACCTAGTGCTACGGAATTACTTCAACAGGATATTGATAATAAAACAAGTAATTTTACAAACGGTTTATTGATAAAAAATGAAGTTATTATGGGAAATACATACACATTTTATGAAACTTGGAATTGTGGCACTACCTATGTAGCTTATGGAGAACCTCGTTATAAGGGACATTTTACACCAGGTGATATTCAGGTGGCATTTTATTAATTATTTAATTATTAATTCTCGTCAAATTATAAATAATAAAAATAGAAAAGATAGTGTTTATAATAAAATGAGACACTATCTTTTCTATATCTTTATAACCTTTAATCAATAATAAAGCAAAAGCCTTTTAACTACTGAAATAGTCGAAATATTCGAAGCCAGCTGTATAAAAACTGTTCCAAAAGAAAGGAAGAGCATAAAATACATGAGTATCAGTTTTTAGACACCATGATAACAAATAATTCACCATTTTCAGAATAAGGCGAAATATTTGAATCGCCTACACTTACCAATGTTATACTGTGCAGTTTACTTCATTAATCATATGCAATTTCGATAAAAGCTCCTTCATATCTACTGAAAGAAAGAAGTATGTACTAGAAGGATCGATGGATGACTGATTATGTTAAACTGTATATTTTTATTTTTATCTTTTTGTATAGTCTTATTGACATTTACAAATAGAAATTTTTATAATAAATTTGATATAAAAATATATATAAAAAGTAAAATAACTAGAATAATTGATATTATCTTATCTATTTTTTTGTTAATAAAAAATTTAGTTTTATTTCTAAATATAATTTTATAAATAGTGATAATATTAAATAGTAAAGTAAACATAAAAGAGAATAAAATACTAATAAATGAAATAATTCTTGATAATATAAAAGGGCTATCCAAATTACTTTTAATATTATTATAGTTAATATACAATAAAATAATTAAAATAATTGATATTATTAAATATAATAAAAGATAACTATTTTTTTTGATTTTTTCTTTCACTTAATTTACCTCCATTTAATATTTGCAATATACTATATAATTATACAACACAATACATATAATTTCTACCTTAAAGTACCAATAATTAATTTCTGCGTTGAATGAAAATCTAAATTCCAGTAATCAAAGGGGGGATTTACTATTGAAATTGAGTAATATTGCCTGATAGGTAAGTGGAAGAATATATTGTATTATGATTACTATTATGATATATTTTACATATATAGATAAATTATGGTAAATTATTAAAATAGTCAGTGAGTGAAATAAACAAAACTTAAGAAACTAAAAGAGTTTACGGAGCTTATCGAGCTTTTAAAGACAAAAGAACAGAAGCGCGAAGTAAATTAGCGGATAGCAGTGTTCTTTTTTTATTGCTTTATATGAAACCGGTTGCATATAAAGTTTATATATTTTAGCAAGGCGAAAATGAGCTTTTACAAATACATTTACGATCTCAGGCACGATAAAATAAACCTTAATTTTTTTTAGTCTCATATGAAACCGGTTACACATGGCAATTAATATTAAGACTTCCCTTTAATCTTGATATTATCTGCATAGAATTACATTTTAGGTAATTGCCAAACTTCATATATGCAGCAGTGTAATAAATTCCAGCAGATAAAATATTTCGCAAATACCTAAAACTAAAATTTCTATGAAAGGAGGCCTTCTATTTCATATTTTATCAATAACATTTAAACGTAATTGACAACGAAGGTCGACGGAAAAATGGCACCAAAGATAACTAACGAATGAGTCATGACTAACTTAAAGCTCATTCAGAGCAATAGAAACAAATATGAATGAAGTAAAAAACGATGGGAGGTATTATTGTTATGTTTAAATCAAGCAAAGTATTTTTCAGACTACTATTCGCATTAGTTTTCATTATCAATGTCATTTGTTTCGGCTATGCAGATATTAATTGGGGTGGTGCAACAAATGTATCTGCTGCTACCAACTCTATCAAAGGCGTGAATTGGGCTGATCCGTCGGATAATTTTAAAACAGGTGTTTTATATGTATCCGGTCTTAGTTCAACGGATACTTATTCCTCAGCTGCAACTGTTGCAGACAAGGTAATAAGCCAGTTTATGACGCTTACAGGCTCTAACACAGTCCGGATGCCGATTAATGAAGCTACCGTATCCAGCTATTGGAGTACTTATACCGGTGCAATTGATACAGCACTCAGTAAAGGAAAAGTAATTCTCTGTTATTGGGCTGCTTCCGGTGGAGCGCCTGCCAATATGACTAATTACTGGAGTATGTGGAATACGGTGACCAGTAAATACGGAAGCAACAGTAATTGCTATTTTGAACCGATGAATGAGCCTTATGGCTATACAGCAGCTAATCTGTGTACTTTGTATGAAACATGGGTATCTACATATTCAAGTATTACTAAAAGCAGAATTATACTTGATGGTTCAGGATATGCTGAAAATCTTTCTACCGTAGGAGCAGATACTAATTTGAGCAGTTGTCTGCTGGGTGTTCATGATTATGCCTATTGGACATCCTATTCAACAGAGGGTGGATGGCAGAATGACCTGGCAACCAGAGTCGGCAGCTACTCCAGCCGTGTTGTTATGACGGAATGGGGAGCCCCCATGACAACGGGTGTTAATTATAATCAAACCAGTTCTGCTAATGAAGTCTGCTATATCCGAGGTATTAGTAATCAATTACGTGCCTGGAGTGCAGGCAGCTGTTATTGGCCCGGTTTAAGAGATGGAGATTCCTATAGTCTGACGACGAAAACCGGAAGCGGCTCAGGTATTACCTTAACCCTGAACAATACGAGTGGTCTTGACCGGCTGAAATATGCATGGGGAGATGAAAATATCAAGATTAAAAATGCTGCAACCAGTATGTATCTGGATGGCTATGGATACACAACCGATGGTACGAATGCAATGCAGTATGCCAGCAGCTCAAGTACGAACCAGCAATGGGTGATTGAAGGAACAGGCAGCACCTATGTCAGAATAAAGAATATTGCTACCGGTCTGTATTTAGATGGTCTTGGATATACCACAAATGGTTCTGTGGCAGGTCAATGGAGCGGTACATCAAGCTACAACCAGCAATGGACGCAGGAGATTTCCGGAAATTATGTTATGTTCAAGAACCGGAATACAGGACTGTATCTGGATGGTTTAGGTTATACCACCAATGGCTCGGTTTGTGGACAATGGAGCGGTACTAGCAATTCTAACCAGAAGTGGTCCATTCTTGTTCCGTAATGAAAGGTAGGAGGTTAATTATGAAGAATAGAAAATTGTTATCAATTTTACTGATACTTGTTCTTGTAATCTTATCGGTTCCGGCTGGTGTTAACCGGTCAGAGGTAAAGGCAGCCGTAAGTGGTAATCTTTTAGTAAATTATACGTTCAATCAATCCAGCGGTACAACAGTAACGGATAGTAGTGGAAATGGCTACAACGGAACTCTTTCCAGCGGAGCCTCCTGGTCTACGGATGGTAAGACAGGCAGCTGCGTAAGCTTAAATGGCACTTCCGGCTATGTCACTATACCCAATGGAGTTCTGAACGGAGTTCATAATGTAACAATTATGGCGGATGTATATATCAATACCGCAGCGACCAATACATGGGTATTTGGTTTGGGTCCCGACAGCGGGTCATATATCTTCGTAAATTCGAAAAACAGCTCTGGTTATCCTTATGGTGCCATTACGGAGAACGGTACCGTCGGATATGGATATCAGAGTGAAAAAGGAGTTACGAACCTGACTGCACTGCCTACCGGAGCATGGACCAGTGTTGCTCTCGTTATATCTCAGGATACCCATTCGGAGCGCCTTTATATCAACGGAAGATTAACGCAATCCAATAATGATATCACGGAGGATCCCGCTAATTTGTATAATGCCTCGAACACGTTCTCTGGTTATATTGGTAAATCATTATATAGTGGGGATGGATATCTGAATGCTAAAGTGGATAATTTTAAAATCTATGGAAAAGCACTGACAGCTTCAGAAATTGCACTGAGTTCACTGCTGGTTCAATATGATTTTAGTGAGACCAGTGGAACCACAGCCACAGATGCTTCCGGCAACGGCTTTAACGGGACTCTGTCAAGCGGAGCCTCCTGGTCGTCAGGAACCGTATCTTTGAATGGCACCAACAGTTATGTGACAATACCGAGCGGTGTTATGAAGGGCGTCCATAATGCCACTATTGTTGCTGATGTCTATTTAAATTCTTCGACGACGAATGCATGGGTATTTGGTTTGGGACCCGATAGTGGC
>DATMUM010000140.1:0-6362 GCA_035564175.1 Mobilitalea sp. | reverse complement strand
TGTTTTAGCCTATTAAAATACGCCTAAATTTCATTGTTTTATATCAATTCAGGAACTAATCTGATAATTGAACTATTTTCTCTCCTTATATAGAGGAAAGTTATCCACATCTCAGGTGAAAATCATTTAACAATTACCTATTTTGTATAAATAAAGTCTTCCTAGACTTTATAAAAATCCATGAAAGTAGTCCTATTAACTTTATGGAATTTTAAATATCACATCAATGCATTCATTACCCCTTTACTGCTCCAGCTGTCATACCTTCAATAAAGTATTTCTGAAAGAATAGAAACAAAATAAATATCGGCAATACCGCAAATACTGACCCAGCTATTAACAAATCATAGTTATTGCCATAGGGCGTCATTAAGGTATTTAAGCCTATGGGCAGAGTGAATTTGTCAGCACTTCGATACACCAGTAAGGGCCAGAGCATATTGTTCCAGGCTCCCATGCTACAGAGAATAGCCATAGCAGCAAAGGCTGGTTTTGTAATCGGAAGCATGATTTTAATGCAAATCCCAAATTCCGTTGCACCGTCAATACGTCCGGAATCTAACAGCTCCTTCGGCAGGCTCAGCATATACTGCCGGAAGAAGAATACAGTTGACGCACCAACTAAGCCCGGCAAAATCACGCCGGCTGTGGAATCAATCAGCTTCAGATCAATGATCTCCTGATATAGCGGAAGCATCAAAATCTCAAAGGGAACCATCATCGTCGCTATTACGAGAAAAAACAAGAAATTCTTAAACCTGAAATCATACATCGAAAGTCCATAGGCTACGAAGTAACAGACAACTAATGTCAAAGCTACCGTGATCACCGTCAGCACAACACTATTCTTAAACCATATAAAATAGCTGTGCTCACCGTGAAACAGATAGTTATAATTATTCAGCGACATATCGCTCAGATCAATCTCAAGAGCCAGACCATGCTGGATCAATTCCGCACCGGGGCGGAAGGAAGCTGTCAACATTGCAATAAAAGGAAATACAACCAAAATACCAAGAAAGGTAAAAAAGCTTGTGGCCAGCACCGTTAATATCTTAATCTTTCCCGTACTGTCCATTCGGCTGATATGTAAGGTATCTGCTTTATTTGCCATGGCTATTTCTCCTCCTTCCTGAAGGAACCATTCAATATCAGCTGTATGACATTAATAGTCAGAGCAATGAGCAGAAGAACAAGACCGACTGCCGAAGCGTATCCCAGCTGATTCTTCTCGATACCACGGCGATAGAGATAACCTACTATGGTTAAACCAATGTTTTTTGGCGATCCATTACCGTTCCATAGCATATAGCTCTCAAGGAACATTGCAAGACCCGCATAAATACTGATTGTTAAAACATAGATCGTGGTCGGCTTCAAAAGCGGCATCATGATAAACTTGAACTTTTTCCACGCATTTGCCCCGTCAATTTCTGCCGCTTCATACAAAGAGCTGTCGATGCTCTTCAGTCCAGCCATAAAATACAACATATTTACTCCAGTCCATCTCCAGCAGGCTATGGAAAGCAATGCCAGGAAACTGGTATTTTTCTGTTTTAACCATTTGATTGGTTCATGCCCAAACCAGGATATCAACTGATTCATCTGCCCTCCGTCCAGCTCACTGAACATCAGACGGAACAAGGTACCCGCTACGACTACGGAAGTCAGCGCAGGCAGATACAATAGCGCTTTATATAAGTTTTTCATTTTCACTAATCTGCTGTCCATAATACAGGCAAACAGCATCGGAAATGGAATTAGTAATACCAAAGTCCAGATCATATATTCAAAACTTGTTAGAATCGACTGGTGAAACACTCTATCTTTTAATAATTTCGAATAATTTTCAAATCCTACCCACTCTATTTCCCCCGGAAGAATTGATTGAAAGCTCATTTTCACAGTACTGAACAAAGGATATATCCAGAAAAATGCAAAACTCAAAATAAAAGGAAGAACAAAAATATACGGCGCTGCTTTTTGCGAATAAAAAATCTTCTTAATCTTATTCATGGCACCCAACGTTCCTTTCCCACCAAAATAGGAAGGAGCTCTGCAAAACAGCATCTTCCTGCCGTTTACGAAAGTATGATCACTCATAACATCACCTTCGTAAAATCAACAGAAAACCAAGGAATGCAGCAGCTCCTTCCTTTCTTACTTAATTATTTATAGGTAATTGCGATATAATATAGTTTTAGTAATTGAATACACGGCAAATACTATTCCTCCGCTTCAACGCTTCCTTCGGGAATATTAATAATCCTCAAGGTCAAGGGCTTCCTGCGCTGCCTTAAGCTGTTCTTCAACATCTGCCCCATTTTCAAAGCACTCATTCAAAATAGTTAAGTTAAATTGATCATTAATTGCAGGATTGATGGAACCAACTTTAATCTTGCCGATTTCATCTTTGATTGCATTCAGAGTGTCAAAAGGATTGGTTAAAAAATAAGCGATATACTTATTGGTTTTATCCGTAGTAATTGCAGGATCAGACCATATCGTAGTATTCAAGGTATCAAAGCCCAGCTGTTTCCAGATCTCAACGTTACCATCATAGGAAAGCTTCGCATATGCCAGGAATTGTGCAGCCAAATCCGCATTCTTGGACTGGGTTGATACTACGGTTCCTGTACCGCCAATACCTACGGAACGAGGTTGGCCTTCCTCAAATACCGGACAAGGAGCAATCGCCCATTGACCAGTCAGATCAGGCATATCATTCACGAATCTGGACATGAACCACATTGCCTTCGGGAAGGAAGCAACTTTACCATCCATGATGAACCCCTTGCCTTCTTCTGTATCCAGCTGTCCGCCGGGTGATGTAACAGCGATACCATCCTTTAACCATCCCTGCTGCATCGTAATCATATTCTTAATGGATTGAAGATTAACATTCGGAGCACCCTTATCGGTTGTATAATCTTCACCGTATTCCGCCATAGCCAGCCATAACCAGTCCGTACCGCCGGTATCAACCGTTGTCCAGTTAACAGCTCCATTACTAGCTTCTTTTAACTTTTTGCCTGCCGCAGCGTAATCCTCCCAGGTCTTGATTGTCGAATAGTCAATCCCATAGGAATCTAATAACTTCTTATTGTAATACATAACAGTTGCACCAACATGGAAGTCAATTCCATAATAATTACCGTCTTTACTGTAAATATCGAGACGTGCTTTCACAATATCCTTAAGGTAAGGCTCAATCACATCATTCAGAGCACGGAATTGAACTTTACCCTTTAAGAAGTTCGGAAACTGACTGATCTCAACATCACAAAGATCCGGAGCTCCTGTACCCGACTGATTAGCCAGGGTTAATTTCGTGTGCATATCGCCGTAGGGATAGGTGGTAAACGTAATGTTCAGCTGCTTGTCAGGATTTGCTGCATTCCACTTCTCAAGCATAAGTGCATAGAAATCATTGTGGGCACTGACAAAGGACCACATCTCCAGATGTGTTCCATCCTCCGGTCCAACTGTCTTTACATCAGTAGGAGCAACCTCCGTTGTCGCATCTGTAGTAGCTGCATCATCGGTAGAAGCCGTATCTGCTTTTTTATCTGTCGTACTGTCTTTACTGCAGCCAATTAACATGGTCGTCAGTAAAACCACACTTAGCAGTATGCTAAGTAACTTCTTTTTCATAACATTTCCTCCCTTAGAAATAATAATTTGACGTTTAGATGAACTAAACATATCGTAAAGATAAGTTCATTCCATATAAATAAACACCGGATAGTGTATTTACACAGAAAAATGATTATCCTTTACTTCAGAAGCCTTAAAAAACAGATAATTTGTAATGAATGACGTATTGACTGAGTATAATTATACATTTCATATCTGGCTAACCCTGTCCATTTGTTTAATTTTATAGTTAACTTTTCAATCATCAAATTAATTATATGACAATTTTGTATGGGCTGTCAATACAAAATTGGAAATATTTATCTATTATATACAATATTTAACTATTTATTTATCTGAATGAATATTCTTTCATTATTAACTGAACCAATTTTTCATCATATCTTAACTAAATATAAGGTAAATTACATTATGACTATAATTAGATTTAAAGGAGATTTATTACAATGATATTTACAAGAGGAAGTAGATACGATTTACAAATGCTCAATACCATTATGGGAAAATTTGAAGAATGCAGCGAAAGATTATATTATCAAGGTACGCATAAAATACAATAGTAATATTGAATTATTTACTTTATATATTACTGACTTTCATTCCATATAGCCGACGGAGCAATTCTATAACATCGATATGAATATATTTTGATGACATTTCATAAGATTTAGTTTATGAAATAGCGAATTCCATTTATTGGAATCGGTAATAGACTATAGATTTTACGAGTGACAAAAGTATAGAGAAATCACTTTTTCGTTCGCTCGCGTATTTGATTTCAATTTATACAATAAAAAAACGACCTATATTCCATAAATTCTAATTAACATTCCTGGAATAAAGTCGTTTTTTTAGATTTTCAACAGAATGTCTGATATCCGTGGCTATCAAACTTTCATCACTTTAGTATTACTGTCATATGTTGATAGATTATTTCAATCATCTGATTTATTCTCCATTGAAGCAATCGACTCATGAAATTTACTTCCGCTATTCACCATATACCTTTACTTCATATAACTGCGGTGTATACCAACTATTACTAGGATTGTTCCACGGTACGGATTGGTTAATCTGTATCCTTACATAACGTGCACTAACCCCTCCCAGATAGTCTGCATTAAATCCATAGGTTGTATTGTTGGCATTGTTTCTCCGCTCTGTGTAGGTTGAACCATCTGAGCTGGTGTATATCTTGTAATACTCTACAGCTTCCGATCCATTGCACAGATACCAGGAAAGCTGAACTTCATTCAGCCTATAGGTTGCACCTAAATCAACCGTCCAGGTTGAAGGATAAGTTACAGCACTTGCAACCCACTCCGTCGTATATTTCCCGTCATTTGCCAGGTTAGCTGGGTAGGATGCATTGTAGCTAGAAGCAGTTGCAGTCTTGCTCAATGCAAGATTGGTGCCCGGAAATACATTCGTTATCGTACCGGCTGTTGGATTCAACGCAACCGTACTGGAATAATCAAAGGATGGAACACCACTTGTTATCGTTAAAGGGAACCATACAAAGGAAAAATTCTGATCACCGATTCCCGGAATCCTGTTTCGGTCACTCATAAGCATATAGGATGTCCCACTGGTGCCGGATAAAGTTAACAGCCAGGTAGACTGCGAATAAAAGGCTGATGAATTACCAATTGGCTGCATTGATGACCAGGAAGCAGCAGTTGATGAAGCCAGACTCGTTGTACAGGTAGAGTATTGCGCCTGATTCGGATACCAGCCGGCACAGGCTGAAGTAATTAAATAGTATGTACCATTATCCTTCACAATAGCCGGCGCTTCTCTTCCTGCATAGGTACCTCCAACTGTCAGGCCACCATAGATATTATACATATAGGTACAGGTCAGATAATCACTGGAAAGCTTAAAAATAGACAGTCTGCCATTGGTTACGGTTGCAGAGATAAGATATGCCGATCCGTCCGTATCCTGATAAATCGTCATATCACGTGAGTCCAGACTTCCCGGATTAAAGCTGCTCTGATATGTGAAATCTCCAGTCGGCGTACTGCAGATAGCAACACCAACCTTACCCAAGGAATAGCTTGTACTGTCATAATGGAACCAAAGTACATATTTTCCGGTACTGGAGTTATAAATCACCTTTGGTCTTTCAACCACACACGACGCGGTCAGATCTGCTGCCACAGCCCCCGTCGAATCGAGGGAACCGGGTCCGAGTATCGCATTCTGAAAGGTCCAATGTACTAAATCCGTAGAGGAATAACAATTGACATATACACCTGAATTACCGTACCAGTAATAGGTGGAACCCACCTTTAGAATGCATCCTCCAGCTGCATCAATCGGCTCACCATTGGTATCAAGCCACAGGTCTCCATTTTGTAATGTATTTAAAGATGTCCCCGCAAGGCTCTGGATATCCTTGGGATTCAATGCCGCTCCATAGATCTTGAAGTTATCAATCTTCGCAGACAGATAAGGATCAGCAGAATAAAGAGACTTACCGATATATCCTGAAAAACCGGCGCTAGAGCTATACATGGAGCTTGGGTCACTTGTTATTCCGCTCATTGAGGAAACCAGCTCACCGTTAATATAAAGCCGTTCCGTATCTGTATCACCGGATACAACCAATGCTACATTGACCCATTGTCCTGTCGGAAGATAGGTATCATCTCTGACTCCCTGCTCTCCCAAATAACCGCTTCCGGCAGTACCATAAGCAG
>DATMUM010000139.1:0-16027 GCA_035564175.1 Mobilitalea sp. | reverse complement strand
CAAGAAGCTGGAGGATTGGAGAGACGGTAAAGACAGCAGCTCCTCGATGAGCAGTACGGCCTCCAATACATTTAACAATCAGGCAGCAGCCGGTAAAATAGCGCAATAGCTCATCGTGAACGGATCATATAAATGAACTATAAGAAAGGGTTAACAGGTAATGGAACTGTTAACCCTTTTTATCTTATTTACTCCGGCCAATAAGGTCTGGTCAGAAATACCTGTTTACCATAGTGCTTATGTTTTCTGAAATAATTAAGTGCATTCTTAGCTAATTCCGTATCCTTATAAATGCCGAATACGGTTGGTCCGCTGCCGCTCATCAGGGAGGTCAGGGCGCCAAGCTCCAGCATCTTATGCTTAATCTCTGTTATAATAGGGTAATTCTTTATGGTTACTGTCTGTAGAATATTGTCCATATTTCTTGTAAGTATGTTCAGATCACCAGCTTCCAGAGCTTTACGCATCGAAGCAATGTCGGGGTGAAGGATATTATCTGTCAGACGCAGATTTTCATATACGAATTTGGTAGAAACACTGATATCCGGTTTCACCAGAAGTATGGAGCAGCTTGGCAGGGGAGGCAGGGAGGTAAGAACCTCACCAATTCCTTCGGACAGAGCGGTACCCAGAATAATGCAGTAGGGAACATCGGCACCGATTTTTACACCGAGCTTCATCAGCTGTTCTGTAGACAAGCCAGTCTGATAGAGTTCATTTAAGCCCTTCAGGGTTGCTGCTGCATCGGAGCTTCCGCCGGCTAAGCCTGCTGCAACCGGTATGGACTTCTCCAATTTGATGTTTAATCCTTCCTTGATGGAAAGGGTATCTAAAAACAGAGCGGCAGCTTTATATACGAGGTTTCCCTGGTCATTTGGGATATAAGAAAGATTCGTCTTAATGGAAATGCCTTCTATAGGAGATTTGTTTATTGTAATGGTATCATGCAGATCCAGTGACTGCATGATCATACAGACATCATGATAACCGTCCTCACGTTTTCTTAGAACATCCAGCCCGAGATTTATTTTTGCATAAGCTTTTACTGTTATGGAATTCATACTTACCCCCGACTTTCAAATTAAGCGTATTGTAACATAAATAGTAGACCTTTACAATGTAACTCTTCTGGTTACGCTGAAAATAAAACACCATGGGGTTTACCCCCATGATGCATGATTTGTGGCGATATGCGTTAATCAAATAAATCTTTAATCATATCCCATAATTTGAACTTAATCTTGATCGGAGTCTTTTTGCTAAGAAGAGTATCATACTCTTCTTCCGTCATAATATTTTTCAATTTGCTCCCGGATTTATCATCCACGATACTGTAGGTCTCATCGACGAAGCATAGGGGAGGAAACATAACACACCACCAGTTCTTACCCTCTGCCCTCCCGATTTTTACCCGGAGCGCATCATAATATCCCGGTGGGAAGGTGTAATCTCCGTAGATTTTTAATGGGAAATAGCATTTCTCCAGAGTCACGGTAACGTTATAATAATAGCCATGATTACGGATGGTATTTTCAGCCAGAGCTTTGATTTGCTCCAAGGATTTAGAGAGGATAGCCCGTGCATCCTCCTTGGAAGCGGAATTAGATAATAAGGGAGACAGTTTTTGCACAAGAGTATCCTTTACGATTAGCTTCAATTCCTGATCCTCATTGCTGTCGCTGTTGGCAATGACATGAAAGCGAATGATTTCCTGGGCAATTCCTTCCTGAAGCTTTTGATTGTGCAGAGCATTGGCTTTCAAAATCATGGTGGTCAAGCTGCAGAAAAACAGAATGGAAAGGAATAGAAGAGTACGGAACTTTTCTTTCCGGACTTGTTTTTTGCTTCTTATGCTTTTCATCTGATTAAGTGGGATAGTATTTATTGAGTTCGTATTTTCATCAGTTGTTACGTGATTTTCATTATGTAAGTTGGTGTTACCTATGTAATTTTTGACGTTTCTTTTATTGTCAGATAAGCTTTCCTTCTTGTTTTTATTCAGTAGCATATTTCCCTCCGCATATTCATTCCTATTGCAGCCAACGATAAGGATACTTATCATAGTTTTTCTGGATAGAAGCATCCGATTACCTTTGCTGTATCTGGTACTAGCTTAATTATTGACACAATATGGAAGCATATACATGGAATATCCTAAGAATGATGAAGAAAGTAGGATTGTACTTGTACGAAACCGAGGTTCATAGTACAATAGTTGCTGAAACAGCCGGGTATAAATGAACGGAGGCAATATGACAAAGGAAGTATTTGTTACAATAGAAGGACTGCAAAAGGGTACGGAGGAGGAGGCAATTATCGTAACTGCACCGGGCATATACCATTTTACGAATGGCAGGCACTATATCCAGTATGAAGAAAAACTGGCGGATAGTGGCGAGGTCTCCAAGAATACCATAAGGATTGAACCCTCGCAGGTGGTGTTGTCGAAAAAGGTAATGCAGGTCTCACAGATGATATTTGATTTACAGGAGATAACACAGACAGCTTACTTGACTCCTTACGGCAACCTGATGCTGGGGATTAAGACGGCTTCCATAAATTTGAAGGAAGAGTTGGAGAGAATTGAGGTAAGTATGGACTATGCGCTTTCCTCGGAAGAAGCTTTCCTATCAGATAATTCGATAAGGATTACAGTTATACCAAAGCTGTGAAATACAGCATTTATATGGAGACATAAACTCCTGGATGTCCTTCAGCAACTTGCTGAATGTACCAGATTGGATGGCATTATCGAAGCAGATATAGATAAATTCTCAATCCTTCACAAAAGCAAGTTAAGTATAGCAATTGAGCATATCAAATTAGTTCTGCTCTATATATTAAATTTCAACCATAAGTTATGACACAGCCTTAAAAATTTATCGCTATATTAAAAAATGGACTGAGGCTATTCACATGCATCAGTCCATTTTCATGACCATCAATATCCGGGTTCTACTCTGCTTTTGTAATAAAACCGTCCTTATCTATGTTCACATTATAAGAGAGTCCTTTTATGAAGTCGTAATAATCTGCTTTATCGGCATCCTTAGTTAATAAGTAAGTATAAGTATCATTAGCCACAGCAGGAAGCATCTGCACTTTTACAGTGTTATCCGGTTCCAGGTATAATTTCAGCATTCCGGATTTCTGGGTGGATTTATTGAACCAGAAGTTACCAAGACTATAGGCAATCGGCTTGCCTTTATAAAACTCGAGACCCTGCATGACATGCGGGTGGCAGCCGACAACTGCATCTGCTCCGGCATCGATGTACTGCTTAGCCAGATTACGCTGGTAATCCTCTGGATGGCTTTCCCGTTCCACGCCCCAGTGAACAAAGATTACTACAAAATCACTGTTTGCCTTGGCTTCCTTAATGGAGGCAAGAATCAGAGCAGGATCATAGGTTCCGACCATACCAAGGCCATTCTCGGAGGCATACCAGTCCATCGAGAATACGACTCGGGAGGCAGCGACATAAGCAATTGTCTTATTACCGACGGAGTAATAAATAGGAGCTTTCGCACGATCCAGGTTCTTGCCCGCTCCGATATAATCGATGCCTGCATTATCTAAGGTATCAAAGGTATCCAGTAATGCATCGGGGCCATAGTCCAAGGCATGATTATTCGCGAGAGAAACAATGTCCACACCCATTTTCTTGAGGATTTCCACACGGCTTGGATCGGCACGGAAGGTATAGGATTTATCCAGTGTCTTGGTACCCCTGGTACTGTAGGAGAATTCGTTGTTAAGCATCATGATATCGGAAGAGTTCATCTCCTCCAGCAAATCAGCAGAGAAGCAGCCATTGATATCTTTGCCAACCGCATCGTACTTAATGGCGGGATAGGAAGACTCATCCAGATTCACATCTCCTGCAAAACCGAGTATGATTGGCTCTGTATCGGAATGTTCAATCTCTGTCAGGGAAGATTCTTCGGCAGCAGGAGTCGGTGTAGCAGTTATATTCGAGGAAGTATCCTGGGACGCAGTGCCCGTCGGGACTGCCTGATCCGGTGCTGCAGTAACTGACGGGGCAGTACCGGAGGGAGTGGGTGAAGCTGCCTCTGTTACAGTGGGTGAGACTTCTGCAGCTGTATTAAGGTCAGAATTAAGTTCAGTATTAAGTTCATTACCCTGTTTCTCAGCTTTGTCCTTCAGGTCCCTCTTCGGCTGCAAATCAAAAGCATATACTAATAAGCCGGATAATACGCTGAGGGAAAGGATACAGATTACAGTTAAGATAATCAGGTTCTTTTTCTTCATGTGATACCTCCAAATTTTCATTACCTGGACAAAAAGCACGTCCCACGTTTTTTGCTGGTTGAATGGTTCTCATTCAGCCTAATTCCGTAAATTCTGTAGGTAAGAATGTAAAGTTTTCTATAAGTTCGTCTATCTCCCAGTGTCTCTTCATCCTTATTTAAATGTTATATTAATTATATCATAATCTGAATGTTACACAACGTACTTTTGTTACATTCACAATCGCGTATTTTTAATGCTTTGGTTAGGTATATCATGGCTGCAATGCCGCTATGATTAAAGACGCAGTCAAATTATATATAGAAGAAGGCACTAAGATTGCAGACGTTACTTATGGCAGGGGAGTATTTTGGAGAGTGGTAGACAAAAACAAATACCAAATAATTGGATCAGATATTAAGACCGGTATTGACTTTAGGAAGCTTCCATATGAAAATAGTTCTTTTGATCACAGCGTTATTGATCCACTATATGCCCGGATTGAGGATGATGCTGATGACAATATTTCAAGCAATTTCTCTTATGCTTGCATTTGGAATGTTTATCATTGCCCTTATCACCTTGATTATTGCAATAATCAAATTGACAAACAAAAAATAGCTATCCTCACCGCCTGTCAAGTAGTAGGATAGCTATTCTCACTGATTTGGTAATCAACCGACCGTCGAAAGTCCTTTGGTTAATTTCTAACTTGATTATAAACCAATTGCTGAAATAATGCAAGCGGTTAGAGGGTGTCAGTTGAAAGCTGGCACTCTTTTTTATTATTGTAAATTTATCTGAAATTATTCCATCTTGATAAAGTTGATTGTTTTATAGGGGTAGTGGGAGCTACTTTGCCCTTGGTGACACGGATGCTGGTACTACTCCTATTCGGAGTTTGAAAATTACAGAAAAGATACTTGATGATGCAAGTGAAAAAATATTAGATAAAGATAAAAAGAAATACTCTTAGATGGAAATAGTTAGAATAAATATCTTGAAATTAATAATAATTGGATTATACTCTTTATTAAAGGGGGAATGTAATTGAAAAGATATGCCATTGTAATAGCTTTAATTAGTGTAATGTTACTTGTGAGTTGTGAACCAACAGAAAAAGCAGCAAATAATATTACTGCTACTCAATCTACAGTTAAAGGATCTATCGAACTAACTGAAAATCCAACTTCTATGCCGACCACAGCACCTATTACATCAAAAGAGCCGGATAATGCAGGGTCAGTAGACTTTACTGAAATTTATTCTTTTTATAAACCTGTAGGCTCTGATGAATTTAGTAAATTCGTTAATAGTACAAGTCAAAATAGCGGAGGAATAATAAAAATCATTGATAATGAAGATACATGGAAACGATGGTACGCTGATAATGATATTCCTTATATTAAAATTATTGACACTTTAAGTGAAAATGATTGGAGTAAGAACAATGTTTTGATTTACAATATCACATACATGGATGCCAGTGATCCTGGTAATAGCTACACTAAATTTTATCCTATAAGTAAAATAGCTTGTAGTACTGCAGGAAAAATAGAAGTAGTATCGTCAATTGATGCTGAGCCAGTTCTTATTTTTAATGATTACAGGAATAATGGTATTTATTATATCCCATATCAATTTGTATTAATTGAAAAAGATGATTTGTCTACTTCTGTTGAATCAGATTATTATATTAGATAAACAATACCACTAGGTCTAATGACCCAGTGGTATTGTTTAATATCTTATTTTTTAGTGCGCAGGATCAGTAAAGTTGGATGTATCTAAATCAATAGGACCATTTACATCATCTAATGTTGCTCCAGGAATTATATAGTTCGTAAGCTGCTGACGGAATTGCCATGTAGTAGCTTCTGAATAACCGCAATTACTTACTAATGGTGCTGGACCATTCATAGGATATATGTTCTGACTGCTGTCGAGATGGTATACCCAAAATCTTAAACCGGTGAAACCAGTTAATGCTGTTTTGATCGCACCTGCACATAAATAGGAGCAATAAATACCTGGATTAAATCCCATAGCAATAACTACTTGTACCCAGCCTTTTATGTACTGATAATAACTTGCTGAATTTTGATCCTGTGGCTGACAAGGATTTTCAATGTCTATATAAATATAAGTACCGGTTGAATAACCCTGAGCCAATGCTAAGTTAACAGCATCCTGTCCCTCTGCAGTTCCGTCATTTAAATAATACACTGTATTAGTGTAAAATTTACGTGCGAGATAAAAAGGTACAGGAGCTAAACCTGCAGAAATAACATTTGCGCGTTGTCCTACCCAGCTTGTATCCTGCCTTACTTTATTTAAAGTAGGAGCTAGATAATCAATGACGAATTTAAATCCGGCTTGTGATGCTTTCATTAAAGCTGTCTGTGATGGGATTACCATTTTATCAAATCCCCAATATGCCATAATAAAACCTCCATTTATAATTTTTTATTTAAATCGTGATTTATATTATTATTGTATCAGGTTATTTTGTGATTTGTGTGCAATCTATGAATAGCTCCGTATAATGGGAGTTACTTTGCCCCTGGTGACACGGATGCTCCCACTACCCCGAATACCATCGTTATAATTCAATAAAAAACCTCTTACCTTATTTAACAATGATGTCATGAAGGTAAGAGGAATATGATTTATTTCTTTTCTTTTTTAAATATACCGGTAAATTTCTTGAACAGGGTTTTCTTTTCCTTCTTGGGCTCTAAGTTTCCTCTTAATCCCTTCACATCCATGATGTAAATACCGCTGAGAACAGCCTTTACTTCTTTCTTTACCGGGATAACGTCAAATATCTTAGCGTCACATACAAGGGACATAACCTTCGGGCCGATCTTAGCCTTGACAATCGGAACCTTGGAACCGCGCATATACTTCGGGGTCTGATCCAGAACGATTTTGGGAAGACCAGCTTCCTTCATCTTCATCATCTTTTTATCAATTACGAGGATGGATACTGTCTGAGCAGCTGCCTGCATCTGAGCTTGTGATTCGTCCTGTCGTTTCTGAAGTTTCCTTCCTACGATATATAATGCAACCAAAGCTGCTATCACGACTACGGTAATGATGATCATAACAATAATAAACGTATTCATGAGATATGTACCTCCTCTAATATTCTGTAAAATACTGCTTTTCCCCTTTGGGGGGCAATGAAATTATTGTATCATCAATCTGATAAAAAATAAATAGTGATTTTATAAATATGTCAATATCCGTTCGACAATATTTACACCAGAGAAGCATTCTTGACAAGCATCTCACGGATTATCTCCTGCACATGAGAGCCAAGGAATTTCTGCTGTTCTTTGCTTAAGTCCTTCGGGTAAATCGGCTTTCCGTATTCAATGACAACATGGGCACTATGAACCCAGGGCATATGATTTTCAAATACCTCATCTGTGTTGGAGATAGCTACTGGAATAATGGCACAACCGGTCTTTTCGGCAATTTTAAAGCTGCCTTCCTTAAAAGGACGCATTTCTGTACCCTGACCTCTGGTTCCCTCCGGAGAGATGAAGACCGAGTATCCGGCTTTTACCTGCTCAATGCCCTTTAGTATTGTCTTTAAGCCTTGCTTAATATCATCCCTGTCTAAAAACAGGCACTGCAGAAAACGCATCCAGGTGCTTAAAAACGGTATCTTTGCGATTTCCGTCTTCGCCATGAAGCCGGTCAGAGTCGGAATGGAAGCATAAGCCACCGGAACATCAAAATAACTTCGGTGATTGGCGATATATAATATGGGTTCATTTTTCGGAACATTCTCACGGCCGATTACAGTACTCTTAACACCGCAGATGAATAACACAACATGAAAGGCTCCTACTACGATTTTTTGTGAGCTGGCTACCATCGCTCTGTGATTAAAGCGGCCGATGATGAGCTCAATAAGAAACAGCGGTATACTTATGATAAAGAATACGATTAAAAATATAGCGGTAAGAATCAGACGCATAGAAATCCTCCTGGTATTGATGATATATATTATTCTCCATTCTATGAAAGGTATGCTTAATTTGCCGGTTATTGAACTGCATTCGGGTCAGGAGTAACTGTGGTATTACCATCCCACATGGCAGGAGTCGGTGTTACCGTCGGGGTAGCTCCATCCGGGGTCGTACCATTACCGGATTGCGTATCGTCGGTACCGGTGCCGTCGTTGCTAGGATCGGAATTTGAACCATCGGTATTATCACCGGAATTGTCGACAGGTGCCAGAGTCGGTGTAGGCATTGCAACAGGAGTCGGGCTGGTTGTAGCACCCTTACCCTTGGAGTTATCTTTGCTGTTATCGGTGGGATCCACTTTATCTCCCAGCTCACCTTCGATAATTTCCCCGTTTTCACCAAGAATAATTCCATCTCCATCGATCGGGAAGCCGGACGGAATAGGTGTTATATTAATCAGATCAGCATAAAGAGCTTCAAAATTAAAGTCCTTACTAGGAGTATAATGGTAATATTCATCCAATGTCAAATCATTATCATACAAATATTTCGCCAGTCCTTTACCGACATAGCGGATATGCCAGGGCTCATAAGCGTAACCGGTGATATCACCTTTCCCTTTCGGATATCGGATGATATAACCGAAACGGTAGGCATTATCTGCAAGCCATTTACCCTCGGGAGTATCTGCAAAGGCGTCGGACAAATCATAGTTCAGGGTTTCACAGGAAAGGTCCATCGCAAGACCGGTCTGGTGCTCACTGGTACCGGGTACTGCGGAATATTGTAAGGTATGTACCTTGCCTTTGGTCAGAATATTTTCGGTAAATATTTTTTTCTGGCGCTGATAGGAACGAAATCCCGACACACCGCATAATTTATAACCTGCATTGTCGGCCGCCAGGAAAAGCCTTTCCAGGGCTGCAGCGGCTTCCGAACGCAACATGGTTCTTTCATCATAGTAGGTCAGATCAAAATAGACATTAGGAATTACCAGATCGTCCGGCTTATAATCCTTGGACAGTGCATATTCTTTATTAACAAATACCGTAATGCTGGAAGGGTCTAAGTCCATCTCAGTAGCCGGAACAAAAGGCTCTTCCGTCGGAGTAGCGGTATCCACCGGCTTAGGGTTGTCCTTTACTTCAGTGGGAGGAATATATGTATAATCGCTGTCGCGACCGTTTTTATCTGAATCAGGAGCAGTTGATACAACGCCGTCCGAGGAAGCATCTTCTGAGGAGGAAGCGCCTCTGGCATAGGAAACTGATATGAATACAATTCCGCTGATTAGAATTAGTGATACAACTGAAATAATGACAATAGTTAAACGCTTTTTATTCAAAACAATTTCTCCTTTTGATTAACAAAACCGGGTACATTATCGGAATATCATTCATACAGAGTAGGAAGACGCGATGCCCCCTACTCTGCTCATTGATCTTTCCTCTTTATCATGACTAAGTATAACATAAATCGACTAAAAAATAACTAATAAATTAGGGTAAAATGCTCTGTAAAAAATGGAAAGGCTCCTTATTTGACCGTCTCTGTTAAACTGTCCAAAAGCTCGGTTTTCATGCGGTAGAGCTTAACGGATAAATCAACATACACAATGTGCGGGTTAATCAGACGTCTTACTTCATCCCATAAGGTATCCTGTTCCTTTAAGCAGTAATCCCTGATCTCCATTACAGAGGGGGAGGTATATACACACCTGCCCTTTAAGAAAACAGGCACAAGAAGCTCTCTTAAGGTATAGGAGTTGGGCTCCAGATAGGTCTTCTTCCAGGTAGCAATCGGGTCAAACAGAAGCAGCGGATTCTCAGATGAGAATTCCTCCTCTGCAAGAGTGATAAGGTCTGCTTTTACCTTCCCGGTTTCCTTTTCGTATACACGGTAAATCTTCTTATTTCCCGGATTAGTAATCTTCCATTGGTTCTCAGAAAGCTTGATCTTCGGGATGAACTTACCCTCCCGCCAAATTGCAGCTAATTTATAGACACCACCGAAGGACGGACAGTCTCTCGAGGTTATCAGCTTGGTTCCAACACCCCAGGAATCGATCTTTGCTCCCTGAGTCTTTAAGGAATCAATTAAATACTCATCCAGATCGCTGGAGGCTGTAATGGTTGCTTCCGTGAAGCCGGCAGCATCGAGCATTTTTCTGGACTTCTTGGAAAGGTAGGCAAGGTCGCCGCTGTCGAGGCGGATACCGTATCTTGTCGGCATTTTGCCCTGCTCGCGAAGCTCTTCAAATACTTTAATGGCATTCGGAACACCGGAACGTAAGGTGTCATAGGTATCGACAAGCAGAGTGGTATTCTGCGGGTATAATTCAGCATATTTGAGGAAGGCGGAAAGCTCATCGTCAAAGCTCATGATCCAGCTGTGGGCATGGGTCCCCAAAGCGGGAAGATCATATAACTTAGCAGAAAGGACATTGCTGGTTCCGATGCAGCCGCCAATGACTGCAGCTCTTGCTCCAAGCGTACCGGCATCCGGGCCTTGCGCACGGCGCAGACCGAATTCCATAACGGGCTGTCCGCCTGCAGCATATACGACGCGGGAAGCCTTGGTCGCAATAAGGCTCTGATGGTTAATGATATTAAGCAGTGCTGTCTCCACCAGTTGTGCTTCCATGATCGGAGCAACTACCTTAACCAGAGGTTCCATCGGGAAAACCACAGTACCCTCCGGTATCGCATAGATATCTCCGCTGAAATGGAAATCCTTTAAGTAGGAGAGAAAGCTTTCACTGAAAATTTCTAATGATCTTAAATATTCGATATCGTCCTGCTTAAAGCTTAAGGAATTAATATAATCAATAACCTGCTCCAGACCGGCACAGATCGCATAGCCGCTTCCGGAAGGATTTTCTCGATAGAATACATCAAATACGACGGTTTCATTGTTATTATTGTTATAATAACCCTGCATCATCGTAAGTTCATAAAAATCAGTCAATAGAGTCAAATTTTGTTTGCTCATCTGTACCTCCGTCTACGTGTTCCTGACACGTAAGTAAATACAATAGAAATTATCATATCAAACCATATACCAGAATCAGTAATAAGTCAAGCTTTTGGTAAACTTGACTTATTATAGAAATGATGTTTGCATCTGCATGACGGGGAGAGAAATAAACCCGTTATCAGATGAATTCTAATTGACATACTTAACCGTGAACTTTGCACTCGGGCTTCCCGCAAAAACGATATAACCGCCGGAAGGTAAAGTTACCGTTGCTGCACTGTCAATCGTGGAACTGTAAGTGCAGCTGCCGTCTGAATTATATACAGAAAAGGAAGAAGCCTTGGGCAATGTTACCTTTATCTTCTTATTGGCGGACTCTTTCCCTATTTTATACCATTTTGCATATCCGTCGGCACCAAGGGTACAGGTGAGCTTTGCTTTATAAGGGAAGGCAGTAAGCGTATCCTCGGAAATTAACACATAACCGGAAGATCTCAGATACTCAGTTCCATTCACGGTAAAGAATTCATAATCGCTTAAATCCCGTCCGTAAGTTCCCGGAATTTTAACGGATACTCTTGCCGTGTTCTTATCAAGGATGGCAGCATTCATGAAATAGCCTTCCAATTCGTCCAGAAGGCTCAATTTTACATAGGGAGCTTCCAGTGCATATAATTGTGAATTATAAACTTCATTAATATAGAAATATTTCTTGTTATCCCTCTTTTCCCAGACAACCTTAACCTTTTTGGAAATGGGATTATCCGTAATGCGCTGAGCCTGATATTCTGCATCAGAAATTGACGCAAGTGAGGGATAGGTAGCATTCATTGCCACATATAGGTAGGTGCAGCCGTTACTTTCCGTTACAAAGGAGATACTTGCACTTCCGTCTCTGCTGTAGAATTTCCCATCACTTCGATAGATGAATTTCTGGTTGGACAGAATGGGAAGCAATGTTTTAAGAGTAAGGGTGCCATCATCGCTGATCATAACTTTCACAGCACCGTTTGAGAAGGCATAAATACCTTCCCACTTTTTCATATCAACCGGCATAGGAGCACTGGCAGGAATGGCAGCATTTTTATTCGGAAGGATTTCCTTTATGATGCCCTTTTCCTGTAATGCAGTCATTAATACTTCCTGCGCCATCAGCTCGTTATAGGTACTTGCGCCACCGGAGGAAAGCACCGCCATGGCCATATTTTCTTCGGGCAGTACAACAAGACTGGCATGATATAGTAAAGTATCTCCACCTTTGGCCAGGGCGGTAATGCCGTAATTCTGGAAAGGATCTGTCTGAATACTGTCCCATCCAAGGCCGTAAGAGATAACGGAGTCTGCATCCGCCGGCCACAGGCCGTTCAGGTACTCTGCATTCTCCATTGCCGCCACCGAAGCTGCCGAAAGAACCTCAGAAGTGCTGTTTTGCATGAATATTTCTGCAAAACGGCAAAGGTTTTCCGCAGAAGAATAGATGCCACCGGCACCGATTACCGATAACGCTTCATTGGGAAGATTGTTTTTGGAGCCTGGCAGATAGGTTTTAACCAGGTTGTCTCTTTGGAATTCGTCCTTCGGAGTTTTCGTATTATTAAGGGATAGCGGGTCGGAGATGTTCTTTCTGATGTAATCTGTAAAGCTTATACCGGTTACTTTTTCCACCAGAATTTGTGCCAAAGTAAACCCATCGTTGCAGTAAACGGAGAATTCACCGGGGTCAGCCTTCAGACGGGAGGTTTTTAAGGTCTCCAGAAGATTGTAGGAATCAGTGGGCTCACCAAAGGTAAAGGCATCGTGATAAACGCTTCCCATAAGTCCGGAGGAATGATTTAACAGCATTCGGACGGTGATATCCTTATAGCGGGAATCCGCCATCTTAAATTCCGGTATGTAATTAACCACCGGTTTATCAAGCTTCACTTTCCCCTGGTCTACAAGCTGCATTACGGCAACTGTCGTGAACATCTTGCTGACAGAACCGATACCATACATGCTGTTATTAGTTAGCGGCGTGGTACCATCCTTGCTGTATACGCCGGACTGACCGGAGAGTACGATTTTACCGTCATCAATCAGGGCATACTGGACGCTGACCTCATTATATACCGAATTGATTAAGGTTTGTGCTTTCAGCTTGGCCATCGCTTCGGTTTTATAATATGTCTGCACTGACTCAGTGTCTGAAGTAACTAAAGTACCTGCGGCAGCTAAAGTACCTGCTGTAGAAAGTTGCTTATGATCTGTGGAATAGGCTGCATAAACAGACGAGTCTGGTATGAATGATAATATAAATACCAGAAGTAAAGTGATTAATGTTCTTGCTTTCGTTTGTCTTAAAAACATGTTTGGTCCCCCTTCTATTAATATCCGCAAGGCTTACTTTACCTTGGGATAAAGTTCTTTAAGTCTACAATTAATATGTTTCCCGGCAGAAAATTATACCTCCTTTGTGATGACTAAAGCCGATTGATTATGGCATGACTTTGAGGATATTATAAAAATACTTATGATAATGAGAACGATATAGGAGATGCTGATTAAGAAGATTAAGGATTTTTTCTCTTTTTTATGAATTTTCCCGGCATAATGTGCGAACACTCCTATTATGGTATTTTCGTTAGTTTATAAGCTGCACCAGATAATGGAAAATAAGATACATTACTAATATATAGTAAATATAGCATATAATTGGCAGAAATAGCAACATTGCAGATCAGCATTTGTAGAAAAATGTATGAATTATTTTTGCAGGATTGACATGAAGCCTTGACGTGAAACCTTGGTGTAAAACCTTGACGTCTAGAAAACTATTGACATTTGCGGGGATATATACTATCATAATCAAAAATAATATTAAACAAAAATAATATTAAACAAAAATAATACGGATTTCAGAAGTACTTTAAAATTCATAAACAAAAATAATTTGAATTTCAGAGGTAATTCGAAGTGTTCATAAGTAATTCATGAATACAGATCCGGTTAATAAATCCAGCATGTGAAAGACGTTGACGGAGAGAGTAAGCATATCGCAAAAATTCCAGCGAGCCGGGGGCAGTGTAAGCCCGGTATGAGTAGCATATGACTGAAAATCACTCCCTAGTTGCAAGACCCAAAGGCGAGTTAGATTACCGCCAAGTAGGCCTCGCCGGTATCTACCGTTATATAGATAATGTATGAATGCTCCCTTGGTAGCAGAGTACGTGAAACAGGTGGTATTGTGAAAGCTTATGCTCTCATCCTTTTTCGGATGGGAGCTTTTTTTCATTTTAACGGTAATCAATTAGTAATCAATTAAAGGAGGATTTCTATATGTACGATAAGGTGTCTACGGATCTTAACTTTGTCGAGAGAGAGAAAAAGGTATTAAAATACTGGCAGGATAATCATATCTTTGAAGCCAGTATCAAAGAACGTGCAGACGGCGAAACCTATACATTTTATGACGGGCCGCCGACAGCAAATGGTAAACCGCATATCGGCCACGTGTTAACAAGAGTTATTAAGGACATGATTCCGAGATATAGAACCATGAAGGGCTATAAGGTTCTTCGTAAGGCAGGCTGGGATACCCATGGACTTCCGGTAGAACTAGAGGTTGAGAAGAAGCTGGGTATCAATGGCAAGGAACAGATCGAGGCATACGGTCTGGAGCCTTTCTTACAGGAATGTAAGGAGAGCGTATGGAAGTACAAGGGCATGTGGGAGGATTTCTCCGCTACCGTTGGCTTCTGGGCCGATATGGAGGATCCCTATGTAACCTATCATAATAGCTATATTGAATCCGAGTGGTGGTCTTTAAAACAGATCTGGGAGAAAGGTCTGCTTTATAAGGGCTTTAAGATTGTTCCTTACTGCCCGAGATGCGGAACCCCTCTTTCCAGCCACGAGGTAGCACAGGGTTATAAGGATGTTAAGGAAAAGTCCGTGATTGCTAAGTTCCGCTTAAAGGGAGCGAAGGACGAGTACATCCTGGCATGGACGACAACACCTTGGACACTTCCTTCTAACGTAGCACTCTGCGTTAATCCGAGTGAGACCTACGTAAAGGTTAAAGTATCTGTGGATGCGAAGGGCAATGTGCTTAAGAAGGATGGCGGCTGTTCCTGCGGACATGGTCATGGACATGATAGCGGACACGATCACGGACAGGATCACAGTCATGATCACGGACATGAAGCTGCTGTGGCAGTTGGCACGGAACATTATATTCTGGCAGAAGCTCTTCTTAATGTTCTTGAGGGTGATTATGAGGTGGAGCAGACCTATGTCGGCAAAGAACTTGAATATATGGAATATGAGCCCCTGTTCGATTACGCGCAGCTGGATAGAAAAGGCCATTTTGTAACCTGTGATAACTATGTTACGCTCAGCGACGGTACCGGTGTAGTTCATATCGCTCCTGCTTTTGGTGAGGACGATAACCGTGTTGGCAAGATATATGACTTACCTTTCGTGCAGCTCATTGACGGTAAAGGTGAATTCAAGCCGGAAGCCACTGATTTTGCTGGCATGTTCTGCAAGGCAGCAGATGAACCGATTATGAAAATGCTCGCTCAGAAGGGTCTTCTCTTCAAGATCCTGAAGTTTGAGCACAGCTATCCCTTCTGCTGGAGATGTGATACCCCTCTGATCTATTATGCAAGAGAATCCTGGTTCATCAAGATGACTGTTGTAAAGGATCAGTTAATCGCGAATAATAACACTATCAACTGGATGCCAGAGAGCATCGGCCAGGGACGCTTTGGCGACTGGTTAAAGAATGTTCAGGACTGGGGTCTTTCGCGTGACCGTTATTGGGGAACCCCGCTTCC